>CAYVTB010000008.1:0-31481 GCA_964454365.1 uncultured Bacteroides sp.
CCCTGCTGCAGCCCGACAAGCAGATTGCGCCGGTAGCACCCGACAAGCTCACGCCCGAGCAAAGAATCGTCGCTTTCATGAGGCTCGGCGTCACGGACTCCGTGAGGATTTCAAAATTCCTCGGGCTCTCGCTCAACACGGTCTACACCTACCGCACACGCATAAAAAGCCGCGCTATCGATCGCGAAAATTTCGAGAAAAACATCCGCGAAATGCTATAATCCTATATACTTAACCTTATATTTTCGCTTACTTAATATTAAGCTATAATATTACTATTAAATTATTTAGCTTAATATTTTTCTTTTTCTAATTTATATTTTAACTCGACTGGAGCAAAAAGTGCTTGACAAGATGCTAATTTTGCATTGTAAATAATTTTTAGGTCTAAGATTCAAGGTTATTATTTAGGATTATTCAGTTAGAGACAAAAGACAGAACAAGGATTTTTAAATGGTTTTAGGTATTTAGTGTTAGACCCACAGAAAAAAAGTCGAGCCGTGATGGTTCGACTTTTTTCTGTCAAAAATATCTTTCAGAAATCGCGCCGGGGGAAAGCATCGATAAAACTGCCGGGGGTAGAATTGTAAATTTCAATACCACGGTTTCGGGCAAAGCGTGACAGTCGATGATAACTGCTGAAAGCGATATAGAAACTCTGCAGGATGTTATGAAGGCGATAGCCGCGGTACTCGCTGACACTGCGCTTTGTCTCCGCCTCGCTGTCCTTATAGAAATGGGGTTGCACGGAAATCACATTGTTATCCTCGTCGACATGGATGGTCTCGAGCCAGGAATGATCGGCTCCGGCAATAAATATTCTTTTATAACCGGCGCTGATGGCTGCCATGATCGCGGGCACAAGAACGTTGCGAGGCCGGGGCATTGCCAGGCCGTGACCGTAGGCAAGATTTTCAAGCCAATCGAAACCCTCGATTCCGACAAAATTAAAAGTAGCGACCGTAACACCGGGAGCATTACCAAGCAGCTCGATAGCGCGATGACGCCTGTCGACCGGCACGAGCAAAGTCATGGGCCAGTCGACTGCGGCGAGATTGCGCCATAGCGCGGCCACGTTCTCGTGCTCTATGCCGTTGAAGAAATGAGGATCGGCCAACACATAGTAATCAGGTTTCAGTTCCTTCATACCCGGTGTATTGGCCATAAAATTAACGCACAGGGTGTCACGCCCGGCCAACTCCTTGCCGCGGGTCGCAATAGTTCCGGCGAGAGACGGTCCATTGGCAAGAATGACGATGTCGTCGCCGCGACCGCGCCGGGGTTTTACCGTGCGACGGCTCGAGACAGCCATTTTGACGACGGCCTTCAGGGAGTCACCGAGTTTACTGGCAAATTCAGAGGCTGTCATCGTCATAAATATGGGTTTTAAGGTATTCTACAACGCTCACGGGTTTGAAATCAAACTTCCGCGCAAAGTCCTCGCCGTTTTCGACATGATCTGTCGTAATAAGCTCCCGCAGAGCACCGCTCATGATCCAGCGCGCAAGGCGCGGTTTCACAGTGTAGATACGGCGCGAGTCCAGGCGATGGGCGAGCGCCTCGGCGAGATCGTGAAACGTAGGGTCGCAGCCGTCGGTTACCGTAAAGTCACCCTCACTACCGAGCACGGCCTTCACTGCCCGCGCCACGTCAACGGCGTGAACCGTCGACACGCGAGCCTCGTTGCCTGTAATGTGATATAACCTTCCCCCGGCAATGGCCTTGGCAAGCGTCATGGCGATACCCGTCATGCCTGTACCTACGATGGCGGGGCAAAACAGCCCGACACTCCCGGACGGTTTCTGCTCAAGCAGAGTTTTGTCCTGGGTGATGAAGACTGTATAGTCGGCATCGGGATCATCGACAAGCTGCATCCCGGGCAGCTCGCGTTCGATATACGGGAGGACAAATGACGCGTCGGGCGACACTATCCTGAGGGTCTGTTTTTTTTCACTCATATTTCGGACCTGTAAAAAGGTTTCTCACTACCATAAAGTATTTCTGAAGCAGACGCAGGGGATTGGCCGGCAGGCCATTGGATCTTAGAGCCTTGAGCTTCTCGAGATTGTTTGTGACAAGTCGGGCCTTCATACGGGCCGACCGGCCTCCGACGGTCATTTCGGAAAGTATCATCGGCAGGTATTTACCTTTGAGAGACTTGTCGGCAAAAATTCGGATCCACATGTCAAAATCGGCCGCTGTAGGCAGGTCGGTCCGGTAAGGGCCAAGCTTTTCCAGCGCGCGACGCCTCATATACAATGTGGGATGTGGTGGAACTATTCCACCAAGTAGCTGTGAAGGCCGGAAATTGCCGGCATAATATATGCGCACATGCCGCCGGCTACCCGGCTTGATATACCGAAGGTCACCGTATATATAATCCAGTTGGTCATCGGCCGCAAACTCGCCTGCTATCGTCTCAAGTATCTTTCCTTCGGGAATGACATCGTTGCCGTGGACAAAGCCGAGTATCTCTCCGCTTGAAAGGCTGAATCCGTAATTGAGGGCGTCGTAAACGCCACCACGCTCATGCTCCACGAATTTAACCGCCGGGAACCGGGCCACAATCTCGGCCGTATTATCGGTGGAAAAACCGTCCACGACTATATGCTCGAGATTGTCATAACCCTGCGCTTCAACCGAGCGCAATGTCTCTCCGATAAGGGCAGCTTCGTTGAGCGTGACGGTTATGATACTGATCTTCATCCCTTCTGCATTTTATAGCATACTATCAATGTAGCGGCAAGAAGGACCGCAAACACGACCAGCCACACTTTCAGAGCCTTCTCACGGCGGCAGTAAATGGCCACCCACCCCGCCGCCGGCAGCAGCAGCGGCAGCAGCGGCAGACAATAGCGCGACACACGTCCCGAGGATATGTAGGCTGTGAGACACGTCAGAATGACGCCCCATATCACCGTCAGGGCCATCGGGCGCCCGGCTCGTTTGATGCACGCAAACAGCCAGTAGATAATAAGCGCGCCGGCAAGATACCAGGTATAACCCAGATGGGCCACAGCGTCAACCGGGCCAAAGATTACATCACGATCGAAATTCCAGGGGAAGGGTATCAGGAACTGAACGGCCACGGAGAGCGGCAGCAACAGAATCTTCACATAAAACGGCAACTTAGTGTAATCGCCTATTAACTTATCGAGCGGAGCCGTCTGTGCCGATGTCTGAACAATCTCCACATGATCCTCAGCAGTAAGGGTATTGACAGCCTCGGCAGCAGGCGCCATCACATACCGGCCCCAGAGCCAATATAAGCACAATACTCCGACAAGCAGAAGGATGAAACGAAGGTCAGGACGCCGACCAAGGCTGAAGAGAACCGCACCGACCGCCACCATCAACAACATGTGCTGCCGCAGCAAGGCGATAAGGAACAGACCTCCGACAAGCATCAGTATTTGACCGGCACTTGGACGCGATTCAGCTTCCATAGCCCACGATACCATGACGTAAGCCACGGCAGCCATGCTCATAGTCAACGGAGTATCCTTTAAAATCAAGGTAGCTTGCGCGAAAAGATAACACATCGTCACGGCAATCACCAGGGTAGCCAATGCAACACGCTTATCATTACGCGACAGGCGATAGCCTACCCCGGAAATAAGCATCACGGCAAGCCCGTAACACAAGGTGTCGAAAAAGATAGGCACAGCTACCGAGCGCCCGAAAACCGTCAGCAATCCGGCGACCAAGTAGCTCATGCCGCCGGGATAAAACTGAGGCGGACAGGCATCTCCGTAATTAATCGTGCAGGCGCACGACCAATCGCGGCAAGCATCGTAATTAAGCAAAACCGGATTTGAAGCCGTCGCTCCGGCCGCCACTGTATAATAATTGATGTTAATGATATCCCCAATTATAGCTAATGTCATGACAATCAGCAACGCCCATGAGCCTGCGCGACTGAACCATGGACAATTGAACCATGCCGTGACCATCGCAACGGCAATGATAGCGACCGCAGCGGCCGTGGTGATTATTCCCGCCCCGGGCCACAGAATCAAAGCAGTGGCTATCAACACAATGCTGACTGCCCCTGCCGCCAAAAACTGTCCAACATCAGCTTTCACACTGCAAATTTAACGAAATTATAACTTTTACCCAACACCCCAAAACTAATATTACCAAATCTCAATTACTCGAGAATCAATATTTGCTCGTTCAAAGAATGTAAAACGAAATCATATTTGGCCATTTAGAAGATTTTATATAACTTTGTCACCACGGTAATAATTACCACGGTAATAAAATATGAAATTCTATAATCGAATCAAGGAATTAGAAGAGCTGAGGCGAATCCAAAGTCGAGCCTTTGACTCTCGGTCGAGAATGACGGTAATAACCGGTCGTAGGCGTATCGGCAAAACATCACTTGCCTTACGTGCCACAGAGGGTGAATATCCTACGGTATATCTTTTTGTAAGTCGAAAAAACGAGGCAGCTTTATGCGAAGAATTTGCCGGACTGGTTTCATCGGCTCTTAACTGTTATGTACCGCCTGAGATCAAGTCATTCAAGTCGTTATTCCAGATGTTAATGGAGCTTGCAAAGACGCGAAAGTTTAACTTGATTATCGATGAATTCCAGGAGTTTTTCAATATAAATCCATCTGTTTTTAGTGACATGCAGAATGTATGGGACTCATATCGTAATGAAACCCATGTAAATCTTTTGCTTATGGGTTCGGTATATTCTATGATGCACAAGATATTTGAGAATTACCACGAGCCCCTTTTTGGTCGAGCTGATGCACTGCTTCGACTCTCCGGTTTAGGTACAGAAACGATGAAAGAGGTCATGCGAGACTATCGACCTGACTATACCAATGACCAACTGCTGGCATTCTATACCATAACAGGAGGTGTCCCCAAATATATTGAGTTACTGTGTGATGATACCGATTTGTCAATAGATGGAATGTTCGATTATGTCGTCCGTGAAAATTCACCGTTCGTAAATGAAGGTCGAAATCTTCTTATTGAAGAATTTGGTAAAGATTACGGATTGTATTTCTCGGTGTTGAGCTGCATCGCTTCCGGAATTAACACTCAAGGTGCAATAGAAAACGCGTTGGGCGGAGTGACGGTGGCCGGACATCTTAAAAGACTGATCGAGGATTATTCCCTCATAAAACGGGTGCGTCCTATTATGTCGAAACCTCGCTCACAGAATGTCCAATATGAAATCACCGATAACTTCCTGCGATTCTGGTTTAACTATTTTGACCGGAACCAGACACTTGTTGAGCTTAACAACTTTGAACACCTCCGTCAAATAATATCTTCCGATTATCCGACTTTCTCGGGTCTCACGCTTGAAAAATGGTTTCGACAAAAGATGATGGAAAGTCATAAATTTACCGATATCGGCTCTTGGTGGGAACGCAAGAAGGGAAAAGATGCTAACGAGATTGACATTGTAGCCCTCTCTGTTGATGGAAGGACGGCAGTAGTAGCTGAGGTAAAGCGCCAGCAGCGAAACTTCGATCATAAACTGTTTATGGAGAAAGTAGCTTGCATAAAAACCAACGTTTTATCGAAGTATAATATAGAAACACGCCTGCTCACGATGGAGGATATGTAGAATATTAGTTTTCTCTAAGGGATAATTTTTTTGCTCGGTTGCACGGTTTTAAAAAAGTGTGCAAAAATTTCATTCCTCAGAATATTTATTAATAAATTTGCATCACCAAACCATGTCAGGCACCAACGCATCACCAACTGAGGGCCCTATAAGGCTTGATCTGAGACAAATACTCAGCTCCAGGAGCGCCACAAGGCGTATTCCTGCTTTTGTCGTGCGCCGTCTGGAAAAGCTCATCTGCCAGGACCGCCTCAACGAGATGCTGCGCGTGGCCTACCCTCGCCGCGGGGCAGATTTCTGCCGCGCAGTCCTCGATCATCTCGACGTGAAAGTCGAGGTTGAGCACGCCGAGCGTCTCCCGGCCCCGACCGAGCGCCTTCTCTATGTGAGCAACCACCCCTTAGGCGGCCTCGACGGCATGGCGCTGATCGACTGGGTTACGGCACGCCACGGCGTGGAGCCCCGCTTTGTGGTCAACGACCTGCTGATGGCTATCGAGCCGCTCACCGATGTGTTCCTGCCAATCAACAAACACGGCTCTCAGTCGCGCAGGTCGGTTGTCGATATCGACACGGCGATGGCAGGCGAGCGGCCCGTAATCGTGTTTCCGGCGGGCCTGTGCTCACGCCGACAGGGCCGCAGCGTGGCCGACTTAAAATGGAATAAAATGTTTGTCCAGCAAGCTGTCCGCTGGAACCGCACCGTGGTGCCCCTGCGCTTCTGCGGGGAGAACAGCCCGCGGTTCTACCGCTGCGCAAGCCTGCGCGAAAAAGTGGGCATCAAGTTCAACATCGAGATGGCGTTGCTGCCTTCCGAGGTTTTCCGCGCCGAGGGAAAGACGTTCAGGATCGTGTGTGGAAATCCGGTGTCGCCCGCAGAGCTCGCCGGCGACGCGCGCGCCCATGCCGCCTCCCTGAGACAATATGTTATTGATTTGAAATCTTCCGACTCAAAGTCATGAACCAGAGAATAATCGATCCTGTGCCCCAGGAGCTTATCGAACGCGAACTCACCTCCGACCGCTTTCTGCGCGACACCAACAAAGGCGGCAACAAAATCTATGTAGTCGACGCTCACAATTCCCCCAATGTCATGCGCGAAATCGGGCGCCTGCGCGAAATCGCCTTCCGCAGTGCCGGCGGCGGCTCGGGCAAGGAATGTGACATCGACGAGTTTGACGTGATGACTCCTGCCTGCCAGCAACTGCTGGTGTGGGATCCCGACAGCAAGCTGATTCTCGGCGGTTACCGCTACATCTGCGGCAAAGATATTAAGATGGATGAGCAGGGTCGCCCGCGCATCGCCACGGCCCACATGTTCAAGTTCTCCGACAGGTTTATCAACGATTATCTTCCCTACACGCTCGAACTGGGCCGTTCATTCGTGCGACCCGAATATCAGTCATCGCGCGCCGGGGCCAAAGCCCTCTATGCGCTCGACAACCTGTGGGACGGACTGGGCAGCCTCACGGTGGTACACCCCGAAATAAAATATCTCTTCGGAAAGGTAACCATGTATCCCAACTACACCGAGCGCTGCCGCGACATGATCCTCTATTTCCTACACAAGCATTTCCCGGATCCCGACAAGCTCGTGAGACCCATCACGGCGTTGCCCTTCAATAGCGACCCGCGAGAAATGGAACGCATCTTCACGAGCGACGACTTCAAGGAAGACTATCTGATCCTCAACGCTCATGTGCGCGCAACGGGCAACAATATCCCCCCGCTGGTCAATGCCTACATGAGCCTTTCGCCGACGATGAGAATGTTTGGAACGGCAATCAACAACGAATTTGGCAACGTCGAGGAGAGCGGCATCTTCTTTGCAGTCGACGAAATCCTCGATGCCAAGAAGCGCCGCCACATCGACACGTTCCACCCCACCCTGCCACTTTCTTCAGACATCTGACAACTATCATGAAACATCTTCTCACTGCCCTGCTTGCTATCGTGTGGTTCAACGCGTGGGGCAGCTACACAATTATCGAGGGACACCTCGACGGATCCGACATATACCCAGGCACCGTCCATCGCTTCCGCGTATCAGTCCCCGACAGCTGCGACTTTTCGACCCCGGCCGCCCTCTACCTGGGGCTCGACGGAATTCTCTGCAACGCGCCGGCCGTCATTGACTCGCTGATGCAAGCGGGCGTGGTGCCACCCATGGTCGGTGTCTATCTCGAGCCCGGCTATGTCCCCGGTGACAGCACCGTGCTGCGCTACAACCGTAGCAACGAGTTTGACGCTACCGACGACCGTTTTGCCACCTTCCTCGAGACCGAACTGCTGCCCGCAGTCGAGAATCTCGACCTTCCGGACGGCCGACACATCGCCCTGTCCCCCCGCGGAGCCGACCGCATGATTTTCGGACTCAGCAGCGGCGGAATAGCGGCTTTCAACGCCGCCTGGCACCGTCCCGACCTTTTTTCCAAGGTCTTCAGCGGGTGTGGCACATTTGTCCCCATGCGCGGAGCCCACGACCTTGAAGCCATCGTACGCAAGCACGAGCCGCTCCCGCTGAGGATATTCCTCCAGGACGGCTACACCGACACCTGGAATCCCATTTTCGGCTCATGGTATGAGCACAATCGCCTGTTGGCCTCGGCACTGGAATTTGCCGGCTACGATTGCGCCTTTGACTGGGCCGAGGGAGGACACAGCGTGCGCCGCGCTTCGGAAATCTTTCCCGAGGTCATGACCTGGCTCTGGCGAGATGGCGAACCTGCGCCCGGAATCACCGGCAACGGCCTTCTCGCACCGATGCTGGACGGAAGCGGGGACTGGAGTTTTGACCCTACCATCGTATCACCGGCGCCAGCCGGCAACCCCGAAGCAACCTACCCCGACGGCTCCCTGGTAGCCGTAGCCGTGCCCGGGAGTAATTTCCTGGACCAATATCTCATCGACGAGACCGGCCGGCGCGTGCACGGCCAGCGTTACTACTGGCTCCACAGCTATGACAACTCTGATATAACGCCGGCATCAATGACTTTTGACGGCAACGGTTACCTATGGGTGGTCACCCGCGCCGGTCTCCAGATCTGCGACCAGAACGGCCGCGTCCGCGGCATCCTGAGGCTTCCAGCCGGAATCATTCCCGCCGAGGCAACTGTAACTGTCAGCGACGGGGTTGTCACCCTGAGCTCTCCGGCCGGCTCCTGGAGCCGTCGACTCGCGGTCAAAGGCGCCGTCAAGGGTGTCAGACCGAAGTCCGAAGGTCCTGCATAATACTTTCCAATCTGATAATCAATCACTGCCATGCCCGTAAAATCACCTTCTGAAGTATTCAAAACAGCCCTGACAGTCGGTTGTACCAAAGTTTCGATGCCGCTCAACCGCGTGATAGTCCTGTCGATTATGGCCGGAGCCTTCATCACGCTCGGTGGCGTCCTGTCGCTCATTGTCGGCTTCGGCTTCCCGGGAGTAACCGCCGACAATCCCGGTCTCCAGAAACTCCTGAGCGGCCTCACCTTCCCTATCGGACTTTTCCTCGTCGTGACCCAGGGAGCCGAGCTGTTCACGGGCAACAATGCCGTGCTGATGCCCGGCTGTGCCTGTGGCCGCTTCAGCTTTCCGGCCGTGTTGCGCAACTGGGTCCTCGTGTGGCTCGGAAACTTTGCCGGGGCACTTGCCGTCACGGCCGTGCTCGTGACATGGAGCGGGCTCACGGCAGTCGAACCCTATCATTCAGCAATCATCCGCATCGCCGAAACCAAAGCCTCGCTGCCGCCGCTCACGATGTTTCTGCGCGGCATCGGTGCCAACTGGTGTGTATGTCTTGCCGTCTGGGTTGCCCTTGCCGGAAAGTCACTTTGCGACAAGATGGTCGGCTGCTGGCTGCCGGTCTTTGCCTTCGTCGCTCTTGGCTACGAGCACTGCATCGCCAACATGTTCTTCATCCCCGCGGGGATGATGGAAGGGGCGGCTGTCACCCAGGCCGGGCTATGGACCAACCTTGCCATAGTGACACTTGGCAACATCGCGGGAGGCGCCATCCTCGTCGGAGCCGTTTCAGCGTGGCTCTACAAGGACACCGCCGACAAATAAATCTGCGTTCTATGCCCGTCAACGGGCATTTTTTATTAACTTTGCAGCGTTTTTAAGCGAATATCGACAACAATGGACAATACATTTGAAATGGTGGCCAAGACGTTTCAGGGTCTGGAACAGGTGCTGGCCGAGGAGTTGCGCTCGCTGGGTGCGATAAACGTTGAACCGGGACGCCGCATGGTGTCTTTCCAGGGAACACTTGAAACCCTCTACAGGGCCAACCTCCAGTGCCGCACAGCCCTGAGAATCCTGAAACCTTTCTATAAATTCCGCGCCACCAACCCCGACCGTCTCTACGAGATGGTGAAGGAATTTGACTGGGGATCCATGTTGACGATCGACAAGACATTTGCAATCGACACAGTCACCAACAGCGACGAGTTCACCCACTCGCGCTTCGTGACCTACCGCGTCAAGGACGCCATTGTCGACTGGTTCAAGGACCGCTATGGCGAAGACAAGCGCCCCGGCGTCAGACTCTCCGACGCCGACATAATGATTAATGTCCACATCAATGGTACCGACGTGACCCTGTCGCTCGATTCCTCGGGCGAATCGCTCCACAAGCGCGGCTACCGCGTGGCCCAGACCGAGGCCCCTATCAATGAAGTCCTCGCCGCGGGCATCATCCTGATGAGCGGCTGGCGCGGCGACTGCCCGCTGGTAGACCCCATGTGTGGCTCGGGCACATTCCTCATTGAAGCAGCCCTGATCGCCGCCAATATCAATCCCGGCATCTATCGCCGCGGCTTCGCTTTCGAGCGCTGGAAAGACTTTGACGCCGACCTCTTTGACCGTCTTTACAATGACGACTCGGGCGAGCGCGAGGTGAAGTTCAAGATTCACGGAGCCGACATTTCTCCCAAGGCTGTCAAGATTGCCTCTGAGAATATCAAGAGCGCGGGCGTCGGCAAATATATCGACCTCGAATGTCGCGCGCTGTCGACCTGGGAAGAAGCGCCGCGTCCTGCCGGTGTTCTTGTCACCAATCCTCCCTACGGCGAGCGCATCAGCGCTCCGGACATGGATGCTCTCTATCAGACCATCGGCACCAAGCTCAAGCGTGTCTTCACGGGATACCATGCCTGGATCATCGGCTATCGCGACGAATATTTCGCACGCATCGGTCTTGCACCAAGCCAGAAGATTCCCATCTTCAACGGCTCGCTGGAATGTTCCCTGCGTGAATATATAATTTTCGAAGGTGACCGCAAAAGCTTTGTCCGCGCAGGCGGCAAGATAGGGCACGGACCGGCCGCTGCCACGCGCAGTGAACGCCCGGCACGTCGCGACGACAGCCGTTCACCCAAGGGGCGCCCGGCTTCCAAAGGACGCTTCGAGCATAAACCCGAGACGGCCCGTCCTGTTGAAGCCGATCCGGAAAATCCCCTGGCTAAACGCCGCAATCCCCATGCCCTTAAAATGATTGTTGGCAAGCAACCCAGCCTCAAGCCTCAGGAAGGCCCCCTGATGCGTTCCCGCGGATGGAAGAAAAAATCATGATTTAACTTTACAATCACCTTATACTCCAATTACCGGCTATGAATCAACTCAATATCCTTTTGCTCGGCTCGGGCGGACGTGAATCGGCACTTGCCCACAAGCTTTCAAGCAGCCCCCGCTGCAAACACCTGTGGATCGCCCCGGGCAACGGCGGCACAGGCCGCTATGGCACCAATCTCCCGGCCGTCTCGCCGCTTGATTTCGAGGCCGTCGCAGGCGTTGTGAAAGAGCACGCCATCGATCTCATCATAGTCGGCAACGAGGACCCGCTGGTTGCAGGCATCTATGACTATTTCGCCCCCCTCGGCGTAAAGGTCCTGGGCCCGTCTAAAGCAGCTGCCGCCCTGGAGGGTAGCAAAGACTTTGCAAAGGGTTTCATGAAGCGTCACAATATCCCGACCGCCGGTTATCTCACAGTGACAGCCGACAATATCGAGGAAGGACGCGATTTCCTTAAAAGCCTCAAGCCCCCCTATGTGCTCAAGGCCGACGGTCTCGCAGCCGGCAAGGGCGTGCTCATCATCCCCACTCTTGAAGAAGCTGTCGCAGCTCTCGACGAAATGCTCGCAGGACAGTTTGGCGCCGCTTCATCGCGCGTGGTAATTGAAGAATTCATGGACGGCATCGAGTGCTCGGTATTTGTAATCACCGACGGCAACGGCGGCTGGCGGCTGCTGCCGGTAGCCAAGGACTACAAGCGTGTAGGCGAGGGTGATACCGGTCCTAATACAGGCGGTATGGGCGCCGTGAGTCCTGTGCCTTTTGCCGACGAGACTTTCATGCAAAAGGTCGTGGATCGCATCGTGCGTCCCACAGTCGAGGGTCTCAGCGCCGAAGGCCTCGTATATCGCGGTTTCATATTCTTCGGACTCATCAAGACCGGCGGAGAGCCTAAGGTGATAGAGTACAACGTGCGCATGGGCGACCCCGAGACCGAGGTTGTTATGCCTCGCCTGGCCTCTGATCTCGTCGATCTTGCCGAGGCAGCCGCTGCCGGCAATCTCGGAAATGTTCCCGCAGAGGCTCGTCCCGAAGCAGCCGCGACTGTCATCGCTGTATCGGGGGGCTATCCCGGATCCTATCCCAAAGGCTTTGAAATCACCGGCAATCTTGAGCCGGAAGATTCCACAATCTACCATGCCGGCACGAAGATCAACAGCGACGGCAAGACTGTGACCTCAGGCGGTCGAGTCCTCGCGGTGACTTCTCTCGCCCCTTCTTTGGAAGAAGCTCTTGAACAGAGTTACAAATCACTGAAGGACATCCATTTCGACGGAATGAACTATCGCCGCGACATCGGAAAAGACGTATTATGAGAAGCGACGCCCTGAGCCGGAACTTTCACAAGTGGCCTGCGGCACTGCTGATGCTGGTGATCGCCTGTGCCTACACCGCACTCACCGGCTTCTCGGGTACTACGCCTCTGTCTCAGGGAGACCAGGGTATAGGCCTTCCGTCGCCTGACAACTGGCCACTCTCCCCCCTGGCCTCGATGCTGTGCAACGAAGGCCTCACGGTCCTGATAATGGCCCTGATGATCGGTCTCAACCGCACCTACAATGTCCTCAGGTCTATGACCTGGCTGCCTGTGGGCCTATTCGCGATAATGCAGGCGGCTGTGCCACGGGAGATTGTATTTTTTAGCTCGGGTACCCTGCTCTGCTTTGTAGTGAGCGTCTGCCTTTTCCTCATTTTCAGCACCTTTGACAATCCCGTGCATGTCCGCACCGTCTTCCTGACATTTCTGCTGCTGTCGCTCGGGAGCGCCGTCCAATACTGCTTCATATTCTTTATACCTGTATTCTGGGTTGTGTGCATGCAGATGCGTGTTTTCACAGCGCGCGGCTTCATCGGATCCCTGCTGGGCATAGCCACCGTGTGGGTCATTTTGCTCGGATTCGGCTGGGTGAAACCGGGAGACATACACATCCCCCATATCACCAACCTCTTTGAAGCCATCGATCTTCACTCGGCCATGTATCTGCTCACGGTTGCTGCTGTCACGACCTTCATGATGGTGATATCGGTTGTCGCCAATCTCATGAAGACCATAGCCTACAACGCCCGTGCCCGCGCCTACAACGGTGCCATACTCGTTGTCTCGCTTGCCTCGGTGCTTGCCATGATTTTCGACTACGACAACATGCTGGCCTATCTCCCGCTGTTGAATATGTGTGCCGCTTTCCAGATCACCCATTACTTTGTCAACCACCGCTACGAGAGGCAGTATATTGCGATTCTGGCGGTTGTGACGGTTTATGTGGCTCTTTACCTGTGGCGCCTCACAATCATCTGATAACCTATGAAGAAACTTAAAGTCATTGCCGACGCGCATGTCCCCTTTCTCGACCCCTTGCGCGCAGTGGCCGACGTCACCACCCTGGCGCCGGCTGATATAGTTCCCGCGGCGGTCCGAGATGCCGACGCGCTCATCGTGCGCACCCGCACACGCTGTGACCGCGCCCTGCTCGAGGGAAGCAACGTAAAGTTTGTAGCGACAGCGACCATCGGCACCGACCACTTCGACAAAGACTGGCTCCGCGAGGCCGGCATCGGATATGCCAATGCGCCCGGCTGCAACGCGCCCGCCGTGGCCCAGTATGTTTTTTCATCGCTCGCCCGCGTCATCAACCGCCCCCTGAGCAGTTATACAATCGGAATCGTAGGCGTGGGTCACGTCGGCTCCATCGTCGAGCGCTGGGCGCGCGCCATGGAGATGAAGGTGATGCTCTGCGATCCCCCCAGACATCGCGCCGAGGGCGGAGACGGCTGGCATAGTCTCGAGGAGCTTGCCCGCGAGGCCGATATCATAACCTTCCACACCCCTCTCACCAAAGAAGGTCCCGACGCCACATATCATCTCGCCGACAGCGCCTTCTTAAATTCGCTGCGCCGCGCCCCGATTATCATCAACGCCGCGCGAGGCCCGGTCGTCGACACAGCCGCGTGGCTCGACGCCATCGGCCGCGGCATCACCGGCCCGGCAATCGTTGACTGCTGGGAAGGCGAGCCCGCCATCGACCGCCGCCTGCTCGACGTCGCCACCATCGCCACTCCCCACATAGCCGGCTACTCCCTTGCCGGTAAGATGAGAGCCTCGGTCATGGCTGTGGATGCCCTTGCCGACCATTTCAACATGCTCCGCATCGACCTCGGACTTGACCTTCCTCCTGTCCCCGAGACTGTTACTGTGCCCGAGATGCTTGCCACCTACGACCCGCTTGTCGACACGGCCATCCTCAGACAGAATCCCGGCGATTTTGAAGCACTGCGCGACCACTACAACCTGCGCCCCGAACCTCGCGGTAGCCTGAGCATGTAAACTTTTAAGCGCTCACGTTGTTATCTATTTAAAGAAAGAAAAAATAATAAAAACAAAAATAGAAACAATTATGAGCGATTTTTTTGAAATCATTGGCAGCGAAAAGCCCACTCTTGTAGACTTCTTCGCAACATGGTGTGGTCCCTGCAAGATGCAGGCCCCGATTCTTGAACAGGTTAAAGCCAAGGTTGGCGACAAAGCATCAATCGTCAAGGTCGATATCGATGCCAACCGTGAACTGGCAATGAAATATAACGTGCAGAGCGTGCCTACCCTCATTCTTTTCAAGAATGGCGAGGCTGTATGGCGCACCGTCGGTGTCCAGCAGGCAGCTCTCCTCGAAGCTAAACTCTTCGAGCATATTTCGTAAAAGACTCTCTTAGAAAGTTAAACGGTCTGACAAATGCCGCTCGGCGGCAGTCAGACCGTTTTTTATTTGTCATTACTATTCAATCTATCGCAGGTTGACGGTGGATATCGAAGGCCGCGCAGCGAGATAAGCGGCGAAATCTCCATGCACCGGAACATTGAAAGTATTGAGGTCGACGTTCCCTTTGACTCCCTCGGCCCTGCCTTGATGACTGTGCTGCCACAGGGTCCAGCGACCCTCGTCGTACATAGGCGGGTCGGTAAAAGAACAGATCCACAGGGCAACGTCGTCAAAATGACCGCGGACAAAGCGGTGATAACCGTTCTTATTGGTGTATATTATGACTTCGCGACCACCCTGGCGCAGGAGCTCGACCATCGAGCGCAGGTTCTTCACGATGACATCGGTGGAATTATCGGTCGGATTATTTGACTCCTCGACATCGATGGCGACGGGAAGATCGAGATGGCGCCCGTTGATGGCCCGCATGATGTTGACGCTCTGCCGCCATCCCTCGACGTCAAATCTGAAGAAATGATAGACGCCGACAGCCATGCCGCTCCCGAGGGCGGCGGCATAGTTCTCTTCAAAACGCGAGTCGCGCCAGGTAGCTCCCTCCGAGGCCTTGATATAAACGAAGTCAATCCCCGAATCGGCGAGACGCCTGAAGTCAACATCTCCGTTGTGGGCCGAGATGTCGACGCCCCTGACCGTATAGAGCGTAGTGTCGATATCGACCGAAGGCTCGTACCGCACGGCCATGCGCCCTCCCATCACCGCCAGAATTGCGACGGCAGTGACGCTGACAAGCACGATGGCGGCGGTGCGCGCTTTCATTCCTTAATGCGAGGGAGCGTCTATCTTGAGTCGCTCGCCGTCTTTTTCTACAATCTGCTCGTAGTAGCGCTGATTGTAACCGCCGAAGACGGGCGAGACGGGCATTCCGGTCTCGGTGCGGGCAAAACCGTTCTCGTCTTCGCGCTTGATGTTCCCGTCGAGATACTTGACGAGCAGATAATCGCCGAGA
Organism: uncultured Bacteroides sp.; assembly: GCA_964454365.1. Taxonomy (GTDB): domain Bacteria; phylum Bacteroidota; class Bacteroidia; order Bacteroidales; family Muribaculaceae; genus CAG-873. Next base: position 15,873 of record CAYVTB010000008.1, read on the forward strand.
TCCTTATATGCGCGGGTCACATCGTGGGCCGATTCCATAGTGAGACGCTGAAGAGTCTCCTTGCTCTGAGCCGCAGGAACACCGGCCAGGGCGGTAGCAAGAGAATCCACGTCGGCCTCGTATTTCTGCTCAAAAGCGAGCTGCACCTTGCGGATATCGGGAATCATCTGCGAATAGCGGTTATAGGCCTGGTTGGCCACATAGTTGTTAACCCAGAACATAGCGTCCCACGACAGGGTGTAAAGGTCGCCGTTGCCCTGCATCAGTTCGCGGGGGACCTCGGTGGCACTGTTGAAGACGGGAATGTAAACACAGGTGTTGGCATCATCGACGCCGAACCACAGCACTCCGCGCATCGGCTCGGGACGTTCACCGTTCATAGAAGATACAAACGAGAAGCCTGTCTGCTGGGTGGCGATGGCACGCTCGTGAGTGTATGTGTTGCCGTCGACCTCATAGGTGAGAGGACGCCAGCGGTAGGGCACCTCAAAGGGGCCTGAACCGGGATCAAGAGTCATGTCGAGCGGCGTGCCCTCAAAGTGGTCGCGCATCATCCATTTCAGATCGTTGGCGGTGACGGGCTTGCTCGGCTTGACCCAAAGGGGCATCACCTCGCCCTTGCCTTCGAGAATCCAGGGTAACCATGCATCGGCCTCGCCCTCGGGGAGGAAGCGGTTATAGTAGGCCCACACGCGTGCATCACAGCCTCTGAGGGCCAGTACATCGGTCACCGCATAAGCGCGGGAGAAATCGAAGTCGGCATCGTCGCCTTCGAAATAACCCTGCGAGCGTGCGAAGTCAATCACATCGGGCGAATAAAGTGTTTCGGGATCGTTCAGCGGGAAGGTGTGGATACGCGCGTGGTTAGCGTGGCCGCTGATCATCCCGTCGGGGACACGGCGTGCAACCCACACTGCACCGGGATCGGTCTTGCCCTTGCCGATAAGCTCGAGAATCCACACTTCATTGGGGTCGGCGATAGAAAAGCTTTCGCCTTCCGAAGCGTAACCGTATTTATCCACCAGAGAAATCATAGTGTCGAGTGCTTCGCGGGCAGTTTTAGAACGCTCGAGAGCAATATAAATGAGCGAACCGTAATCAATAAGACCCGAGCCGGCCAGTTCCTCGCGGCCACCCCAGGTGCTCTCGGCGATAGTCACGCCGTGCTCGTTCATGTTGCCGATTGTATTATAAGTTACCGGTGCCTCGGGTATCTCGCCAAGAAGCTTGCCACTGTCCCATTCCACCACGGGGCGCATCTCGCCCTCGGCGTGAGTACCGCCGACATGCTTGTAAAGCTCGCCGTAGAGGGTGTGGCTGTCGGCGGCATAGGTTATCATCGTTGACCCGTCGGCTGTCGCGCCGCAGGCGGCTATCAGGCTGGTGCAGGCGTCCGCGGCAGGAACAGAGGCAGCCACGGCAACGGCCGTCAGTAAGTAAGATAGTTTCATTGATCTGATATGATTGGTTTTGTATATTTACCCACAAAGGTAGTAATTCCGCGGCATCGGCGCAAGAGCAACACCCTTCCGCACTATTAATTAATGCAAAATAGCGGCAGAGAGCTATGAGGAGGGCCTAAAGCAAAGCAGGCTGCACCGGAATGCAGCCTGCTCAATCATATCAGGAATTTATTATTTGTTAATCACAACCTTGCGGCTGATGTTACCACGGCGCTCGATATAGACGCCGGGAACAACGCGAGCGGGATCAACCTGGATGCCCTGGAGGTTGTAGTAAACGGCGGGAGCATCAGAAGCTTCATCAACGAGAGCGCTTTCAACACCTGTCATAACCTTGATGGTCTGAGTTGAAGCGGCGGGAGTAACTGTCTCTTCAGCTTCACGAGGCAGAGCGTAAACCTGGAGGGCGCTGCGGCCTGCGATATAGAGGTTACCTGCGGGGTCAAAGGTCATCTGGTAGGCTGTGCCGGCTGCGCTGGGCGAGAAAGCAAAGACCTCGGTCAGCTGATCTTCTTCCTTAGTAAGGTCGATATCATAAGCACGGATGTCGTTAGAAGCATCCATCACGAAGAGACGGTTTTCAGCGCTGAGGGCAAAACCGCCTGCAGAACCGTTGAGATCAAGATCGGCAGAATTGAAGAGAACTTCATCATCGTAGGAGCCTATCAGGAACGAGGGAACGCCCTTGGTGTTGTTACCTGCGCCGCGAACCTGGCCGAGAACCATGTAGTCGTCGGTTGCGATAACGTTGACGTTACCGTTGATCAGGTAGCGCGACAGGTTGGAGAATGTTTCCTCGGGAGCGGCAGTGATCTGCTCGGCTGTTCCGATGTGGTAGCATACCATCGAGAGGGCGTAATCCGAAGGATAGTCTTCCTGGAAAGAGTAGAGACGGGTGTCTTCACCTGTACCGAGGATTGCCATGCCGGCGGTCGAGCCACCGATTACCTTGCCTTCATATGTCCATTCGCCCGAAGCGGGGTTGCAGGTACCGGCAAAGAAGTTGGAACGGCCTGCTTCGGGATCGGCGGGATTGAAGAGATAGATGCCACCCTGCACGTCACCCCAGTCGGAGATGAGGAGTTTGCCGTTGGGGAGAAGTGCGAGACGCCAGGGAGAAGCACCAACGTTTGTATCCCACATACCCTTGAGATAAGGTTCTGAGAACTGCATGTCGGGAGCGATACTGTAGATTGCGCGTTCGTTCCATGAGCTGAGGTACAGCTGGCCGTAAGCTTCAGACTCGGTATCAGTGTTGATCACGATGCCGCTGCTCTTGACATTGGTGTTGGTATAAACGGCTGCAAGAGTAGGAACTGCCTTGTTCTCAACAACAACCTGCCACTTGTACTCAGTCTCGGGATAATCGGCGACGTCGAGAGTGACGGTGTTGAGACCCTTAACATAGCTACCCTGAGCAGCTACAACGGTTTCTTCGTTGCCAATGAGTTCAACGCGTGCATTGGCATCGCCTGAGAGACGGAACGAGAGGGTGTAGACATTGTCTTCGCTCTCGAGAGCAAGACCGTAGGCAAATACACCGGCTTCAACGGGCTGTTCAACGCCGGCAGTGGTATACTTGGCGATAGTGTTGCCTGCCACAGTAACGATTTCGATATCAGCGCGCTTGGCAATGCCATCATTATCAAAAGTAACTACCGTGCGGCCGGCAGCGGCATTGGCAGCTGTAGCGCCATCGGCAACAACTTCAACAGCATTGGCGGCGTCGAGACCATCGGTGACATCAATCAGGGCAGGACCGTTTTCACCGGCGGCTGCCATGAAGGAATGACCTGCATACTTGAAGAAGGCTGCACCGGCATAGTCGTTGTCAAGCAGTTCCTCGGAAAGGTCGGAGTCGGCCTGGAGGCTGCTGATATTGAATGCGCGGCTCGGAACGCCGGGAGCGTTCACGATAAACACTTCCTTGTTGTAGGGAGCGAGGGTGAAGGTGTAGTCATGGCCGAGGTAGGAAACACAAAGATAATCTGTGTTGAGGCCGCTGTTGTTGATCGAGAAGGACTGAACCTCGCCGTCGATAACGTCAATATAGCTGAAGAACATGCGTTCTGCGCCGTAAGACGATGCGGTCGGGAAGCAGAATGTACCGTTGTCGACTGTGCCGGTGTAAACGAATGTATTGGCAGTTGCACCGCGGTAGAGGTTGCCTGATGCAAGCGAGGTGAACCACAGGTTGGCTTCGCCGGCGGGCAGGCCGTTTTCGCCGTTATCCCAGCGGTAGAAGTTGACTGAGCCGCGCTCGGTATCATCGAAATCTTCGTTGTCGATGGTAGCGCTTGAATAGTGGGTGATTGATTCTGAAGAACCGATCAGGACGCCGTCAGCAGTGAACTGAACGTCGGCCAGGTCGCGGTCCGAACCCTTGCAGACTTCGGTGCCGAGAGCTGTAACTACGTTGAGATCGGCGTCAAGCAGAAGGAGAGTGGGCTTCTGGGCTTCGTCGAGAGCGAGCACTACAACATTCTCGCCGCGAACGAGAAGGCGACGGATGGTCTTGCCCTCGAGCTCGGGAATGGCCTTGGCGGCAACGGCAGTTGTAAATTTATAGCTGTCGGCAGCCTTGATGAGCGGGCTGTTTACTTCATCGACATATTCTTCCAGGGGAACTTCTTCCTGGACATAGTTCTCGTTTTCAAGCCAGATGTTGGGATAAACGCTCTTGGCGGCTTCCACTACATAGGGACCGCACTCTTCGGGATTTGCTTCCTTATAACCTTCAGCGGTGACTTCTACATAATAGGTGCCGGGCTCGAGGTGGGTAAATACAAAAGCGCCGTTCCACTCGTCGTCGGTCGTGTAAGAGGCAACTGTTTCGCCGTCTTTCTTGAGGACCACAAGCACGTCGTTGAGGGGCTTGAAGTTGTCGTTGGACTTGGCGGTAGCGTTATAATATTTGTGACGGAATTTCTCGTGCTTGTCACGGACGATACCGTAGATTGTACCGGTCGATTCTTTTTCAATGCCGAAAATTTCAGCTATACCGCGGGCATAGCCGTCACCTTCCTCACGGCACACGTCGGGGTTCATCGCGCGGTGACGGTCGGGGCCGTAGGTGTGGAAGTAACCCTCGACCATATAACCGAGCACACCATGACGGAGGACACCGTAATAGCCCTTATACTGAACACCATCGATAGAGGTGATCAGGTGATCACCCTGCCAGAAGTCGATGTCATAAATCACATTGGGACGGTCGATTGCGTAATTGCTCCAGTTGTGCTGGACGACGCTGTAGGCAAAGGGCCATGCAATCTTGGACACGACATCGGAGCCTTCGACACTTGCAACGCCATTTTCGCCGCGAACAAAGAAACCGGGATAGTTCACGAAGTCATCGCTGGCAGCATTGGAGTGGACCGAGATGAACAGGTCGAAGTTGTTGCGCTGAACTTCGGCCGAGATTTCAGAGAGCGAGCGGTTGTAGGCTTCGTCATCCTCGTCGGAATCCGGGCCCGGGCCGTTCTTCACGCGGGACATGAAGATGTTGTTGCTCAGGTCGCGTGCAGCGCCGACGTTGGCTCTCACGGGGTTATCCTGATTCTTGGTGCGGTCAAGCTTGAGGCCGTATTCTTCAAGGCGGTCTACAAGGCCGAGACATTTCCACAGGTTGGTATTACTTTCAAAGAAGCCGCAGGTATCGTTGAGCGTCTGGGGTTCGCCATGCTTGATGGTACCCATATTGCGGTCGCCACCGGTCCATGAACCGTGACCGGGGTTGATATAAATTCTTAATTCTTCGGCACTCTTGGCTGAAACTGCCATAGGAGCCATGACGGCGCCACACAGGGCGGCAATGAGAAGTTTATGTTTCATGGCAACTACTTATTTGACGTTAATGATGAAGAGACGGCCGTCAACGGTGCTGAACGAAATCTTGCCGTCGGCGACAGAAGGATAGAGGGCAACGAGATTGCCGTCGGAAAGCTGCTGGCTGATCATGCCGTCGGCTGTGCGGGCGATGATTTCCGACGAAACGGTAAATTTACCGTCGGTGCGGTCGTGCATGCCTACGACAGTGTTGTTGTCATACCACTTGGCGGCGCGGAGCCAGCCGAGCTTGTGCAGGTCAGAGCCGTCGAGATTGCAGGTGTAGCAACCGAGACCGGCAGCGTAGAAACAGATGCGGGTTCCGTCGGGGCTGAGGCTGGGCCACAGATAGCTCATGCCTTCGGTGCCGAGGGGTGAGAGAACCTCGGTCTTGTTACCGCGGGTGATGCAGAGCTGGCCAAGGTTGATTGAGAGAACGGGGCGCACGGCCTTGGCGTTGATGCGACCGTTGTCGACCGTGCGGATGCCGCTTTCGTCGACGGTCACGCCGTTAAGGGTGCGGGTGGAAGCGATCAGGGTCTCGGTCTTGCCCGAAGCGAGGTCGGTAGACTTGACGGCAACACGGCGGGCATGATTAGCATCATAGGTCACTTCGTCATAGACTAGACCTGCACCGTCGGCCGTGAAAGCGAGGTCCAGGGCGATACCGGCGGGCGATACCAATTTATTTACACCATTTGAAAGATCAAGGACACTGAGTCCCTCGGCATACAGCTGGGTGTAGGCCACTTTTGCACCGTCGGGGCTGATTACAGCCTCTTCAACTGCCACGCCGGCAGGAAGATTCACGCGCTCAACAGATTCAATCTGAAAAATCTGCGCGTTGGCTGCCATAGCTCCCGCGAGAGCTAAAACAGTAATAAATTTTTTGAACATGTTGATTTAAGGTTTTGTTATTCGCTGCAAAGATAAGAAAAAAATCTGAAATTTTTATGTACTTTTGCAGGGCGAGCAACATACACATAAAAATATCAGCATGAATGAATTGATACCTCTTTCCGGCAATTACAAGCAACTGCTGAGTTATCAAAAGTCGGATGTAATATATCAGATAACATTTGACTTTTGCAGCCGATTCCTGCAAAAAGGGGATCGAACGATAGACCAGATGGTTCAGGCTGCCCGTAGCGGCAAGCAGAATATAGTCGAGGGATGTGCAGCCGCCTCAACTTCAGCCAAGACAGAGATCAAGCTTATCAATGTCGCTAAAGCCAGCTTGAAGGAGTTGCTCGAAGATTATGAAGATTACCTCAGAACACGACATCACCGGCAATGGGAAAAGGGCAGCCGGGAATATGATGCTATGAGACGGTTGGGAAGAGAACATAACGATGCCGAATTTTTCATGAATATCGTTGCTACGCGGACTGCCGAAACGATTGCCAATATGGCTATAATTCTTATCAATCAAGCAGATTACTTACTGTACAAGCAACTCGACCGCTTGGAACGGGACTTTATTGATAAAGGCGGTTTTTCCGAGAGAATGACAGCTCTTAGAAAAAAGCGGCGAGGATATTGACTTAAGGTCTTTAGGGTCTTTAAGGACCTTAAGGACTTTAAGGACCTTAATTGACCTTTGTGTTATTAAATATTGTAAATAATAGGGTGCGGGGGTTGACAAGGGCTCGTTTTTGTTGTAATTTTGCACGAAATTTGGCACGGAGCGGCTTCATATGAATGAAAGTCGCCGCGGGCCTGCGTAATTGAGTATAATGACAAGAAAACCCACGGCCCGCATATCCACCTTCGGCTCCCGACTCACTTCCATTGTCAGCGTCACGCTGGTACTGCTGATTCTCGGTATTCTGGCAATGGCGCTATGTTCCTCGGCTACCCTGGGCAATAACATAAGACACAACATAGGGTTTATCGTAAAAATCGACCGTGACGCGACGGCCAACGAAATCTCGCGCCTCAAGCGCGAGCTCTCGACCGCCAGATTCACGGAATCGATGGTCTTTACCGATGCCGCCGACATCCTGCGCCAGGAAAGCGAACTCATGGGCCAGCCGATCGATTCCCTGCTCGACGAGAATCCTTTCGGATCGGAAATTGACATCAAGGTCAAGCCCGCCTATGCCAACAGCGACAGCATCGGTGCCATAGCCATGCGCATGGAAATAGTCCCCGCAGTCGACGAGGTAGTCACCGAGACAGCCGTGGTCGATGACATCAACTCGGCGCTCTCGCGCCTGTCACTGCTGCTGGGAGCCATAGCTCTGGCACTCCTTATTATTTCTTTCGTATTGATCAACAACACGGTGTCCCTCGCCGTCTACTCGCGCCGCTTCATCATCCACACGATGAAACTCGTGGGTGCCACCGGAGCATTCATCCGGCGCCCCTTCCTGCTTGCAGGCCTCGCGACTGGCGCGATAGCCTCGGCCTGCGCGTGCCTTGTACTGGCCGGCCTGCGCATCTACGGGAGCGACATCGATTCCATTTTTGACACGCTGCTACCCTGGGGCACCATGTGGCTTATATTCTTAGGTATTTTCGTCATCGGGCTGCTGATATGCCTCGTAGCATCGGCTTTCGCCACCAACCGCTACCTGCGTGCCGATATTGATGACATGTATATGAAATAAAATCTTCTTCAAAATGAGTGACAAAAAATCTCAGATAGAAACCGAGAATTTCTCCGAGCGACCCCTGGGGCGCAACAATTTTATACTGATGGCCGCCGCCGGCGCCATGATCATCATCGGTTTCCTGCTGATGCTCGGCGGGTCTTCCACGACCGAAGCCTTCAACCCCGACATCTTCAGCACGCGCCGCATAGTCATCGGCCCTCTCATCTGTTTTCTCGGCTTTGTAGTAATGGCCGTCGCCGTGTGCATCAAACCCCGTAAATAAATTCCTTCAATAAAGAAATGGATACACTTAACGCTATTATTATGGGCGTGGTTCAAGGCCTGGCCGAGTACCTCCCCATAAGTTCATCGGGTCATCTCGAAATCTTCCGCGAAATCCTTGGACTGGACCTGTCGGGCGCTGAAAGCCTCGAATTTGACGTCCTCCTTCATGTGGCAACCGTCCTGAGCACCATCGTGGTGCTGTGGCACGAATTTTTCCCGCTGTGCCGCTCGTTCTTCACACTCAAGCGCGACGATAACTTCAACACAGTCGTCAAGATCCTGATATCCTGTGTCCCGGTGGCAATCGTAGGCCTTTTCTTTAAGGATACAATCGAAGGTTTCTTCGGCACCGACCTCACTCTGGTGGGCATCTGCCTGCTCGTCACGGCAGCCCTTCTGACATTCTCATATTTCTTCCGCACGCGTCCTCTTGACGAGACTCCCCGCGGAGGCATTAAACCCTACCAGCCCCGCAATATCACCTATCTCGACGCCTTCGTAATCGGTATCGCCCAGGCCGTGGCTGTCCTTCCCGGACTCTCTCGCTCGGGCACAACTATCGCCACCGGTATCATCATCGGCGACAAGCGCGAGCAGGTTGCCCGCTTCTCGTTCCTGATGGTCATCATCCCCATCCTCGGCGAAGCGTTGCTCGACATCAAGGACTATTTATCTGAACCTGCCGCCACGGCAGCCGCTTCCATCGGCTGGCTTCCGATGCTCTGCGGCTTCCTGGCTTCTTTCCTCGTAGGCTGCGCGGCCTGCAAATGGATGCTCGAGATAGTAAAGAAAGGTAAACTCGTGTGGTTTGCAGTTTATTGCCTCATCGTCGGCGTGCTGTGCATCGTGTTCTGAAAGCATGAATTTCATTGACGGCGAAATACTTTATATAGACAAGCCCCGGGGCTGGACGTCGTTCGACGCTGTAAAGCGCGTCAGAGGCGCCTTGCTCAGGCGCATGAACCTGCGTAAGCTCAAGGTTGGCCACGCCGGCACCCTCGACCCCCTCGCTACAGGGGTGATGGTCATCTGCACCGGACGCGCCACGCGTAGGATCGACGAACTGCAGGCAGGCGTCAAGGAATATGTAGCGGAAATCGCTCTCGGAGCGACCACTCCGTCCTTTGACCTCGAAACCGAGATCGATGCCACTTATCCTACCGACCACATCACCCGCGAGCTGGTAGAGAAAACGCTCACCCGATTCACGGGACGTATCGAGCAGATTCCCCCTGCATTTTCGGCCTGCAAGATCGACGGTCACCGCGCCTACCGCCTTGCCCGCCAGGGTCGCGAGGTCGAGCTCAAGCCCAAGATTCTTGTCATCGACAGCATCGAGCTCCTCGACTTCTCGCCTGAACGTATAACCGTGAGGGTTGTCTGCAGCAAGGGCACCTACATCCGCGCCCTGGCCCGCGACATCGGCGAGGCTCTCGGCTCGGGCGCCCATCTCACCGGCCTGAGGCGCACTCGCGTCGGCGATGTGTCCATCGACGATTGCCTGAGCGTGGAGCAGGCGGCCGAGCTCATTTCCCGCGTGGAAATCGAATATCCCGAAGACTTCAACAATTAACATCCAACGACATAAGATAGAAATGAAATTATCCCAGTTCAAATTCAATCTCCCCGAAGAACTCATTGCACAGGATCCCCCCGCCGAGCGCGACGTGTGCCGCATGATGGTACTTGACCGCAAGGCCGGCACGATAGAACACAAGGAATTCAAGGACATCCTCAACCTCTACGACGAGGGCGACGTGATGGTCTTCAACGACACCCAGGTGTTCCCGGCACTGCTCTACGGCAACAAGGAGAAGACCGGCGCCCGCATCGAGGTTTTCCTCCTGCGCGAGCTCAACAGCGACAACAAGCTCTGGGACGTCCTCGTTGAGCCGGCCCGCAAGATACGCATCGGCAACAAGCTTTACTTCGGCGAGGAAGGCAGCATGGTCGCCGAGGTAATCGACAACACGACATCACGCGGCCGCACTCTCCGCTTCCTCTATGACGGCCCCCACGACGAATTCAAGCGAGAACTTTTCGCGCTTGGCAACACCCCGCTGCCCCGCTACATCCGCCGCGATCCCCGTCCCGAGGATGCCGAGGCCTATCAGACCCTCTATGCGAGAAAGGAAGGTGCCGTCGTCGCTCCCGGCGTAGGCCTCCACTTCTCGCGCGAACTGCTCAAGCGTCTTGAAATCCGCGGTGTCGAGCAGGCTTTCATCACTCTCCACAGCGGCCTGGGCACCTTCCGCGAGATCGATGTCGAAGACCTCACGAAACACCGCATGGACTCCGAGCAGATGACCGCATCGCCCGAACTGGTGCAGATCGTCAACCGCGCCAAGGATGCCGACCGCCAGGTGTGTGCCGTAGGCACGTCAGTCCTCCGCGGCATTGCCTCGGCAGTGTCGATGGGCGGTCACATGAAGGCCTACGACGGCTGGACCAACAAGTTTATCTTCCCGCCCTATGAATTCACGGTAGCCACCTCGCTGCTCACCGACTTCCACCTCCCCTACTCCACGATGCTCATGATGGTCTCGGCCTTCGGCGGCTATGACCTCGTCATGGAAGCCTACAAGGAGGCTGTCAAGGAAGGTTACCACTTCGGTTGCTACGGCGACGCAATGCTCATCCGCTGATACACTATATCTCCCCTGAAACAGCAGCGGCGACCCCCGACCGGGATCGCCGCTGCTGTTGTTTTTACCATCCGCCGGTGGCACCGCCGCCGCCGGTGTGGCCGCCGCCGAAGCCGCCGCCTATGGGACCTCCGCCACCGAAGCCACCGCCTCGCCGGCCTCCGCCGCCCATCATTGCGGCAATGCCCAGGGCGGCCAGTGCCGCGCTCTCGTCGCGCGGAATTTTATAATACTGGCGCGTGGTGTGATGACAGTTAAGACATTCAAATTCCTTTACGCCCCGGCCCTCGGCGTTCGCCGTGGGCTTCTGCACGATGCGGTTGACCTTGAGACGGGCCGTGCGCGCATGACAGTTCTCACACTCGATCATGGGCGATGACTTGTTGATATAGGCCAGAATATCTGTCTCCCCGCAGGAAGGACACAGCCACACATCGTAGTCAACCGAGCCGATCTGCTCCTCAAGATCCTGGGAAGGTGTAAGATAGCGGTTATCGTTGACCTCGTCGACCTTGTTCATCACCGTGCCGCAGTTGGGACAATGGCGACGGTGGTTGCGCCACTTGTTGAGCAGGAGCAGCAGGGGAATCGAAGCGATGGCCGGCATTCCGAGGCCCATGAATGTGAGGGCGAGATATACCGGTTTCCACGACTCCATGGCGCGGTATTTATCATAATCACTGCGACCTCTCATGGAGAAAATCCTGAGCACCAGCAGCAGTAACATGAATAAAGCTACACAGGCGCAGCCAATAAGATAAAAATTGAAGGCACGGTCGCCCGAGTCGCCGGCTTCATCGGCATCACTCTGGCGGGAGATATATCCGGCGGCGTTGACCGGGTCGGCAAGAATGTCGCTTATGACGTCGACGGCCGCCACGGTCCCTGCGCCATAGTCGCCCTCGGCAAAGGCCGGAGCCATTATCTCGCGGATGATGCGCCCGCAGGTGATGTCGGGGAGGACGCCTTCAAGTCCGTAGCCGGGACGGATAGTAACGAGGCGCTGATCCTTGACGATCAGCACAAGCAAGCCGTTGTCGACATCGCTCTTACCCAAGCCCCAGAATTCGAAAAGCTCGGTCGCGAAGGTATTTATATCCTCGGGGTCGATGTTATCGACGGCCACCACCATGGCCTCGCAGCCCGTGGATTGCCGCAGTTCTTTCAGCCGGTTATCGATGCGTGTCACCGCCGGGGGAGGCAAGATGCCGTCGGGATTGGAGACAAAGCGCTCGCGGTCGAGACGATGGACATCGGGAACGCTCTTTACAGTATAGGTAGCGGCTCCGAGCTGCAGAATTGCAAGGAAGCCTATCAGCAGGGCAACAAATCGTTTCATCAGTCTTCCGCCTCCGACGGATGTTTCAGGTAATACTGGCGAAGAATTTCCTCGATATTGAAATAATAGCCCTCGGGTTGCTTGTCATCCTTGCGGTTGATGAGGATGTAGTCATAATAGGGCGGCTTGAACTGCTGTTCCCGCGCCGTGATTCCCGAGAGGTTGAGGAAGTCATATTCGTCATGGGGATATACGACGACCCACGCATTTTCAGGATCGAGGCCGCTGCCCGAGGATGCTATGACGAGTAGCAGGTGATTAAGCTTGTACTGCCATATCTTGGCCAGGTCATATTTTCCGTTCTGCTCGTAGACAAAGATGCGGTTGGTGAGTTGCCTGAGGTTCACGGGATTGTCGGCAAGCGACGCCATCGCATGGTCAAGAATCTGCTTGCGCTCGGTGCGCGACCACTGGTTTTTATTGAACAGCGGTGCAAGGGCCGACTGCCTCTCAGGGTCGGTATCCGTGCGGTAAGGGTCGTAGTCCTCCTGGAAGAAGGTTCCGTAGTAAAAATATTGGAAATCGGTGTCGTTCATGGTGGTATCATTGGCCATGAACGCTTTCAGCAGCGTGGGATAGTAATAGGGCGAGGACTCGTCGGTCGACGCTAACTTAATTGCCTCCAGGTCGGGCTTACCCAGAGTGGTGCGCGGCGCGGCCACGGCTTGCCACAGGGCACCGCCGAGCAAAACGCTCAATATCATCAACAACTTTCTCATTGCACCTGAAGCAGTTGAGCAAAAATTATCATAACCATCGAGAAGTTAACCACAGCCGGGAGAGCCAGAGCTGCAAACTCGTCAACACTTCCGCGCGGGCGCAATTCCTTGCGTCCCGCAGGGGTCATTCCATAAGCCTCGTATCCGAGGAAAGCGCCGATTGCCCCGCCGATTATGACGGCCGCCTGGGTCCCCGATGCCAGACCGATGACCGCACCGGCCAGCGCGCCGCCGACGGTGTAGATGCGCCGGGCCTTGCTGCTTTCGCGCGGAACCGCATAGGTGATAACAAGGGCAATGACGGTCGCAACACCCCAGAACCAATATTGCGACGAGGTGAATGCCACCATCCCGCTCAAGGCAGCTACAATTGTAGATATAAAGGCCACAGCCGACGCAGGCATCCTGCGGAAAAAGGCCAGCACGAGCGCCGCGCCACAAAGAAGGGCCGCCGCCGAGAGGGTTAACATCGGTATCATTGCTATCATTTCAATCCTTGCTTTTGTTATTCACGGAGCACGCCGGGGCGACTCCCCTTTTTTATTCAACACCGGCAGGTGCCGGGGGGTTGACAACAAAGTTAACGATTTATACCGACCCGCATGCTCCACAGCCATTATTTTTTTACAATTTTAATATTTATGGACATTTCAATAATATCTGTTAACCTCGACACGCGTTCCTGAAAGAAGCTGAATAAACCAAACTATGTTAATAAATGTTATATTATAGTACTTTGTATTGCATAGTACTATAAACACCATTAACTTTGCAGCGTAATCAAGAAAAGACACCCCCATGAACGTAGACAATTTAAAATCACAGATGCGCAAAGGCATGCTTGAGTTCTGCGTGATGCTCATTCTCCGGCAAGCACCCGCCTATGCTTCCGAGCTCATCGCCCGTCTCAAGGAAGCGCGCCTGATTGTCGTGGAGGGGACCCTCTATCCCCTGCTGACTCGACTCAAGAACGACGGCCTGCTCGCCTACCGCTGGCAGGAATCGACCTCGGGACCGCCACGCAAGTATTATTCCCTCACCGACGAGGGCCTTGAATTCCTCGATCACCTCAATGCTTCGTGGCTCGAACTCGAGGCAACCGTCCACCAACTTCAGAAATAACAAGAATCACATTAAATAAACAGGAAACATGAAAAAGACATTTCCGGTTAACATCAACGGCACAGTATTTTACATCGACGAGGACGCCTACAACCTGCTCAACACCTACATCGACCAGTTGCGCAAGGCCTTTCCCGGCAAGGAAGGGAGCGAGACTGTCGACGATATAGAGAGCCGCATCGCCGAAATCTTCACCGAACGCGCCTCGGCCGGCGGTAACGTGATAACCATCGACGAGGTAAACAACATTATAGAACAGATGGGACGCCCTGACGACCTGACCGACAACGACAGCGACGACTCGCAGGACGCGTCCGGCGATTCACAGGACGCCGGCAACACCCAGAGCGGTCCCACCCCGCCGCCGTTCACCGGCAACGCGGTACCCATCGTAAAGCACCTCTACCGCGACGAGCGCAACAAGGTCTTCGGCGGCGTCATTGCCGGCCTGGCCCTCTATTTGGGCTGGAACGTGACCATCATGCGCCTGCTCCTTGTGATTCTGGCCCTTTGCACCTATGTATGGCCCCTGATATTAATTTATCTCTTTGCGTGGATGATCATTCCCGCCGCCCGCACCCCGCGTCAGATACTCGAGATGACCGGCCAACCTGTCACGGTAGTCTCCGTCGGGCAGACCGTCCTCAACGTGCAGGCTCCGGCAAGTAATAACTCCGCGCCGTCCACGGCAAGCTTCGGCTCAATCCTCGGGAAAATATGCCTCGGCTTTTTAGGATTCATCGGCGGCTGCCTGTCCCTGTGCATGACCTTACTGCTGCTCACCGGCATCTCGGCCCTGATCCTTTACTGCGGCTGGGGTGATTTCAGCCTCCTCCACGGGCTGTCCATCGCCGACAATGTCCACCTTCCCGTCCTTTCATGCGTTACAGTAATCTGCGTGTCAATCGCGGTGCTCATTCCCTCCCTGGCAGCAGTGTGGGCCGGGTGCAACGCCCTCTTTAATCTCCGCGGCATCTCCCGCCGGGCCGTCATCGCCATCGCCGTCTTCGAGGTACTTCTTATTATCGCATCCATTGTAATGGTCAATATCTGCGATTTTTATGATCCCATGATAGCCGCCACTACCGTCGGCATAGCCGGTCCCGCAACCGTGTGGTGTGCATGAGCGAGATTTTTTTAGCAGTCTCACAATAACATGGCATTATCGTCGTTATTATGGTGTAATACCTTTTAACCTCTATAATGCCTATGAAGAAAACTTCTACTCCAAGCGCCGAATTTCCCGGCACCACCGACAACAGCCGTCGAGCTTTGTCACCAAGAAAAACAACGATTGCCTTCCTGCGCCAGTATGCACGCGCCTATATGCCCGTCAACAGCCAGGGTCTCCCGGGAATCGTACTCAACTAAACGACACTGTCTATTCTTAAAAAGCAGGCTGCCGCGATTGACGCGGCAGCCTGCAATGTTTTTATTCCGGATAAATATCAGACATTGAAGCGGAAGTGCATGATGTCACCGTCCTGCACCACATATTCCTTGCCCTCGACGCCGAGGCGACCGGCGTCGCGCACGCCGCTCTCGCCGCCCAGCGACACATAGTCGTCATACTTGATGACCTCGGCTCGGATAAAGCCCTTCTCGAAGTCG
>CAYVTB010000009.1:0-4642 GCA_964454365.1 uncultured Bacteroides sp.
ACGCGTCGATTGAAAATGTGATCCGCACGCTGATCGAGGCCTTCGTGCTCGTGTTCTTCGTGGTATACATCTTCCTGCAGGACATGCGGTCAACCATCATCCCCGCGATCGCCATCCCTGTGGCCCTTATCGGTACATTCTTTGTCCTCAACATCATAGGCTTCTCGATCAACCTCATCACCCTGTCGGCTCTCGTGCTCGCTATCGCGATTGTTGTGGACGACGCCATTGTGGTGGTCGAGGCGGTGCACGCCAAGCTCGACCAGGGCTACAAGTCGGCCCGCCGCGCCTCTATCGACGCCATGAACGAGATTGCGGGCGCGCTGGTATCAATCACCCTTGTGATGATGCTTGTGTTCATCCCCGTGTCGTTCATGCCCGGCACCGCCGGCGTGTTCTACCGCCAGTTTGGTCTCACGATGGCTATAGCAATCGCCTTCTCGGCTATCAACGCTCTGACGCTGTCGCCGGCTCTCTGTGCCGTCTTCCTGAAGGCCCACGATGACAAGCCCCTGGGCGAGCGCGTCACCACAGCCATGGGAGCTGCCGCCGATGTCGTGAAGAAGAAATATGCCGGCAACTTTGGCGTCAACTTCCCGCCGATCGTCACTCTGGTGCTCCTGATCGCCACAATCTACTTCATGATTGTCCACTGGTTCTCGCTCCACAATATCACTCATCTGGTGATTGCCTGCGTGGTAGCCGTGCTGACCATCCTCGGCCTCTTCGGCAAGCGGTTCCACCGTGCCTTCGAGAACGGCTATGCCAAGCTGCTGGCCGGATATAAGAAGGTTGTGCGTTTCTTCGCCCGTCACAAACTGATTGCCTTCGGTACCGTCGCCGCTTCCATCGCCGTGCTTGCATGGCTGATGATGCGCACCCCGAGCGCCATGGTGCCCAACGAGGACACCGGCTTCCTCTTCGGCATGGTCGACATGCCCGCCGGTACATCACAGGAACGCACCACCGAGGTCCTCAACCAGCTCGAGGATATCGTGATGCAGATTCCCGCCGTGCGCCTCTGCGAGACCATCAACGGCTACTCGTTCCTCGCCGGCCAGGGCGCTACCTACGGTACCCTGCTCATCAAGCTCAAGAACTGGAGCGAGCGCGGCAAGGGCGAGGGCGTCGATGACGTCATCATGCAGCTCTACGGCATGACCCAGAGCATCAAGGACGGCCGCGTGGTGTTCTTCGCGCCTCCTATGATCACCGGTTACTCGCTCACCAACGGTTTCCAGCTCAACATGCAGGACAAGACCGGCGGCGACATCAACCAATTCTTTGCCGTTGTGCAGGCCTTCCTCGCCCAGCTCAACGCCCAGCCCGAAATCCAGTCGGCCTACACGACATTCAACCCCTCGTTCCCCCAGTACATGATTGACATCGACGCCGCCAAGGCCAAGCAGGCCGGTATCTCGCCCGCGACGATCCTGTCGACCCTCCAGGGTTACTACGGCGGTATGTATGTCTCCAATTTCAACCGCTTCGGTAAGATCTACCGTGTCATGATGCAGGCTGCTCCCGAGTCGCGTATCAATCCCGAGACTCTCAAGAACGTCAAGATACGCAACGGCGCCGAGATGGCTCCTATCGACAACTTCGTGAAGCTCACCCGCGTCTACGGCCCCGACCTTCTGAACCGCTTCAACCTGTTCAACTCGATCTCGGTCAACGGTAATCCCGCGCCGGGCTTCTCGTCGGGCGACGCCATCGCCGCCATCGAGCGCGTGGCTGCCCAGAGCCTGCCCCAGGGCTATGGCTTCGAGTATGCCGGTATGACCCGCGAGGAAGCCGGCAGCGACAGCGGCAGCTCCACGGCCATGATCTTCGGCCTCTGTCTGCTCTTTGTCTACCTGCTGCTCTCGGCCCAGTACGAAAGCTACTTCCTGCCCTGGGCGGTCATCCTGTCGATTCCCTTCGGTCTGATGGGCTCGTTCATCTTTGCCGACATCTTCGACATCTCCAACAATATCTATCTGCAGATCGCCCTGATTATGCTTATCGGTCTTCTGGCCAAGAACGCGATCCTTATTGTGGAATTTGCGCTTGAACGCCGCCAGTCGGGCATGAGCATCTTCAACGCAGCCGTGGCCGGCGCCGCCGCCCGTCTGCGACCCATCCTGATGACTTCGCTCGCCATGGTTATCGGTCTTCTCCCGATGATGCTCTCGACAGGTGTAGGCGCCAACGGCAACCGTGCCCTCGGCACCGGTTCGGTGGGCGGCATGCTCATCGGTATGGTACTGCAGATTTTCATTGTTCCGGCTCTGTTCTGCGCTTTCGAAATAATCCAGGAAAAGGTCAAGCCCATCAAGTGGAAAGACCAGGAGGAAGGCGGCTCTATCGAGACCGAAATCGAACAGTATGCCCACTGATAGCCACGGTATGATGAATTTATCGATCAGTCTAATAACAAGATCATATTTCAAGCACATGAAAACTATACTGAAAGCCTCCGCGGCCCTGGTCCTCGCCACGAGCCTCACAGGCTGCCACATATACAAGAAATACGAGACTCCCACCGATACCCCCCTGACAGCCGCCTATGCCGAGGCGCTGCAGGCGGGCGTCGACTCCACGGCGCTGGGTAACCTGCCCTGGGAGGAAGTCTTCACCGATCCCTTGCTGGTGAATTACATCAACCAGGCGCTGGAAAACAATACCAACCTGCGCAACGCCCAGCTCAACGTCGAAGCCGCCCGCGCACAGGTGCTCGGCGCCAAGCTCGCCTATCTGCCTTCGGTGGCTCTGGCTCCCAACGGAGCCGGCGCCAAGTATGGCCCGGCCGACTTCGGCTGGAGCTATACGCTGCCGGCACAGGTATCCTGGGAGATCGACATATTTGCCAAGCTGCTCAACAGCAGCCGATCGGCCCAGGCTGCTCTGATGCAGACCGAGGCCTATGCCCAGGCCGTGCGCTCCCAGATTATCTCGGCTGTCGCCACGACTTATTA
The DNA here is from genome assembly GCA_964454365.1 of uncultured Bacteroides sp. Classification (GTDB taxonomy): domain Bacteria; phylum Bacteroidota; class Bacteroidia; order Bacteroidales; family Muribaculaceae; genus CAG-873. Next base: position 2,958 of record CAYVTB010000009.1, read on the forward strand.
CACCCTCGGAGCGGTGAGCCGCCAGCTGGAGCTCTCGCGCAACACATCGGCTCTCTGGGCTGAAACGGTGCAGAAGATGCGCGACCTCAAGGAGGCCGGACGCACCACCGAGGTCGGCGTGATGCAGTCCGAGGCCAATTATTACAGCATCCTCGGCTCGATCACCGATCTCGAAAGCAGCGTTGTGAAGCTCAACAACACAATGTCGCTGCTTCTCAACGTGATGCCCCGCGAATGGGAAGTAAACGCCTACCGCGACCTCGATATCCCGGCCTTCGCTGCCGGTGGCGTCGAAATGTCGATGCTCGCCGCGCGTCCCGACGTGGCCGCCGCCGAGATGTCGCTCGCCCAGGCCTACTATGCCACCAACTCGGCCCGCGCCGCCTTCTATCCCGGACTCACCATCACTGCCAACGGCGGCTTCACCAACCTGCTCGGCTCGATGATCCGCAACCCGGGTGACTGGTTTGTGCAGCTTGCCGGGTCGCTGGTAGCTCCGTTGTTCTCGCGCGGCCGCAATATCGCAGGCCTGCGCGCCGCCAAGGCACGCCAGCAGAGCGCCCTCAACACCTTTGAGTACACCCTGCTAAGCGCAGCCTCGGAAGTTTCCAACGCGCTCACGGTCTATGACCGCAGCATCATCAAGGCAGGCTTCCTCGCCAACCAGGTCGCCGACCTGGAAAAGGCCGTTTCGATGACCCAGGCACTCTTCACCTACTCCACCGGCGACGTCGACTATCTCCAGGTAATCACGGCCCAGCAGGGCCTCCTGGGAGCCCAGATCTCGCTCATCGACTGTAACCGCGCCCGCGATCTTGCCGTAATCAACCTCTATCAGGCACTGGGCGGCGGCCGTTGAACACAAGTCTCTTAAATTTATTACTATGATAAGTCCATTAGCCTACGTCGATCCCGCCGCCAAGCTCGGCAAGGATGTAATCGTCCACCCCTTTGCCTTCATTGACAAGGATGTGGAGATTGGAGACCAATGTGAGATTTTCCCCTATGCCTCGATCATGAAGGGCACCCGCATGGGAAGCGGTAACAAAGTCTATCAGGGCGCGATAATCGGCGCCGACCCCCAGGATTTCCACTGGAAAGGCGACCGGTCGTTCTGCTACATCGGTAACAACAATGTTTTCCGCGAGCATGTCATCATCAACCGCGGAATCAAGTCGGAAGGCGGAACACGCTTTGACGACAACATCTTCGTGATGGCCGACTCCCACATCGGCCACGACTCCCACATCAAGAGCAACTGTGTGCTCGGCAACGGCGTCACCATCGCCGGCGATGTCAAGGTCGACTCGGGCACGATCCTGTCGTCCAACGTCATCCTCCACGGCGGCGTGCACGTCGGCAAGTACACTCTCGTCAAGGGAGGCTGCCGCATCAGCTCCAATGTGCCTCCCTTTGTCATAATCGCCCACAATCCCGCCGCCTATTATGGCATCAACGCCGTGATCCTCGGCAAATATGCCGGCTACAAGGAGTCGCAGATCGACGATATCGCAAAGGCCTACCGTCACATCTACCAGTCGGGAACTTCGCTCTACAATGCCATGATCCGCATCGAATCAGACATCGAACGCAGCGAGGAACGCGACGAGATCCTGTCGTTTATCCGCAACAATAACAACAAGATCGTCGCAACCCACTCGGCTACCAACGACTGATCAACGGTA
>CAYVTB010000009.1:4742-8682 GCA_964454365.1 uncultured Bacteroides sp.
GAAACGTTCAGAATCGTTTCTCCCGCGCTCACGCGACCTTGGTAGATGATTGCACCATCGAGAGCGTAGACGGCCACAGGGAGCTCCTCAGAGGCCTCCACGACGAGTTCTCCGCCACGGCAGTATGCGTCCCAGTTGTGATAGTCGGCAATCTCGTCGTTTACAAAGCTTACGAAGGGTGTCACGGAGAAGTCGTCGATGTTGACGCGCGCTCCGGAGAGCTGGCGCAGTCGCAGTCGCACGTTGCCCGAAACACCTACATTCACGATGTGCTCGGCATAGGTCGATGTCTTGACCTCAATCTTGCCGACTTCGCGCCATGTGCCGTCGGTTTCATATTCAAGTTCGAGGGTTGCCTCGCCATCGGAGCCGAATCGCTTGGCCCAGAAGGTAACTGTCCCGACACCACGCGTAAGAGCGTCGGCCATCTCCATCACAGAAGATGCTGTCTTGCCCATGCGGGCAGCCTGCTTGCCTGTGTGGGCCTCGTTCTGCTGAGCCCAGATGCCGGTATCCTTGAAGTTCCACACACAGCCGTTGCCATGGTAGGCCGGGGGGTTGTAGCTTGCCACCTTGGAGTCAACGACTTCAAAGTCCTCGACCATGTAATCAGATTCCGATACCTCGCCGCGGGCCTCGGCCTCGTCATTGTGGTAGCTGCCGGCAGTGGCGGTGATGGACGTCGTGAAATTGCCGGCCGCGGCACTGTTGAGGCGCAGGTAGATGCGGTCTTCCTCGGGCTTGATAACGATGGATGTGGTCCAGGTCGACTTGTCGGTCGAGAGCTCGAAGGGAGCGGCAACGCTGACCGTGATATCTTCCGTGATATTCTCTACGTTGACGAGCAGCTCGGCAACCTCGCTGGGAACGCCGGGAGTGGTAAAGAACTCGAGAGCGCCGCCGTCAAAGAGGAATTCAACGAGGGGCTGGGGAGCGAGAGTTGTGACGGTCACGATTGACGATGTCAGATGCTGCGACTTGATGTAATAGGTATAAGTGGTGCTGGGCTCGAGACCCTCGACAAGGAAATACTCGTCGGCAGCTTTCACCGAGCGGGGGAATTCATCGATCGACTCTCCGTCGAGCTGCACGTCGAGGGTGTATTCTCCGCGGGCGTCGGCATCGCCGACATTGCTCCAGCGGGCCTCGAAAGAGTCATCGCCTACAGCTGTCACGGGGCCGGCGGGAAGGGTTGAAATAGCGCGGCCGCTGAGGTTGACGTGAGCGGTCAGCTGCCCGCAGCTTAGTGTGAGGACACCGTTGTGGCTGCCCTCTGCAGCGGGATTATATGTTACAGTTACATCAGCGCCGGCGATGGCATTTGCCTTGGTGACGGTCGACGGGGAAACGCTGAAGCCATTCCCGGCTTCGATCAGGGTGACGTTGTCAGCGAGCGAGACGCCTTTGATCTTGACTGTTGCCGTACGGGAATAGCCGGGGACGGTCACGCCCAGGTCGAGAGCCGAGTTGTCAACGGGGAGGGTCAGCGCCGGGGTGCTCTCGCCGGCAGGATACCAGGCTTCGCTCTGGAGATTGCCCCATATGTGCTCGGCCAGCTCGGGATGATCGATAAAGGGATTGCGGTTGTTCTGGGCGGCATAGACGGCCTCGTTGCGCTTGGTTTCCTTATCGCTCACGGGGTCCTGACGATGCCATTTAAGCAGCAGATTCATGGCCCAGGTTGTGAAAACCGGGTAATTGTTGCCGGCGAGCATGTCGCTGTTCCACGATGAAATGCGGCTGTTGTAGGCCGCTGCCATGTAGAAGTATGTTCGGGCAAAGTCGCCCTTGTACTCGTCGTCGGGCTCAAAGACGGTGCCGCTGTAGCCTGAGAATGTAGAAGCGCCCAGCCGTCCCAGAGCCTTGATGCCGCCTGAGGCGGGAAGGGTCGTGCCCCCGGCACACTCTCCGTAGGGGTAATTGCTGCGCTGACCGTTCACTTTACCGTCCGTGGGATAGATGTGGAAGGCGTCGCTGACCATCGGCGAAGCGTCGTTGAACCAGCTCTTGGGCATGGAGTGCTCGCGGTTGTAACAGCTGCCTACGACTGAGTAGGAGCCGCACTGGTCGGTCTTATACTTGTATTCCTTGGTGGAGTACATATCCCAGATCGTGCCGTTGGCACGAGTATCCGTGGTCTGGTAGAGAGTCCACAGGCCGCTGTAGCCCACGTTGGTGTGATTGCCTACGACACCCTCGAGGGCAGTCAGCAGCGACTGTCCCTTGCGGCCTTCGCAGGTAGAATAATAGTTGGCAGGTTCAGCGCCGCTTGCTGCAGTGGCACACAGAACGGCTGCACTGAATAATATTGAGGCAAAAGATTTCATGATATCAAAAAATGTCGTCCTAAAATTGTCGCTTTTAGTGCGGCGCAAAGGTAATCATATAATTTGAATGAAAAAAGCGCGACAAAAATTTTGTCATATAAAAAAACTTGCCTACCTTTGCCGTCGCTTACGGTTCCTTGGCCGAGTGGTGAGGCAACGGTCTGCAAAACCGTGTACAGCAGTTCGATTCTGCTAGGAACCTCAATGAAAGACTCCCGCGATTGCGGGAGTCTTTATTTTTTATCGTAATTCAATGGGTCTCAGAGCTCCGGTATAGGAGTCCATGACGTAGCCGGCCACGGAAACGCCGTCGGAAGGCATCAGGGGGTGGTTGCGCACCAGGTCGACGGTCTCGGCGATGGCCTTGTCGGTATCGTCAAAGCCGTGGAGCCACTCGCGCAGGTTTATGCCGCAATGCTCCATGAGCTTGATATGTTCCTCGCTGATTCCGCGCTCGCGCATCAGATGCAGCATCTCGCCGGCATCCATGCCCTGGACACCGCAGCCCGTGTGGCCGATTATCATAATCTCGTTGACACCAAGCTCGTAGACTGCGACAAGCAACGAACGCATCGCCGAGTCAAAGGGATTGGTAATCGTGGCGCCGGCGTTCTTGATTATCTTCACATCGCCGTTGCGCAAGCCGAGCGCGGCGGGAAGCAACTCGACAAGTCGCGTGTCCATGCAGGCCACGATGGCAAGTTTCTTGTCGGGATATTTGTCGGTTGCAAAGCGCTCATATTCGCCATTGGCGACAAAGCGCCGGTTAAATTCAAGTATTTCGTTGATCATAAAACAGAGGATTTGACAGGTTCCGAAAACAAAATTATCGCAATCTTCCCGAATTTCCAAAAACCATTTTATTTTTATCCGACAATTACAATTGGCTGACCAAAAAATGAAGACAACATCCCGAGCGTGGCTATAGTGAAATTGTGCTGTCCGCTCAACCATTTGGTAATTTCGCTCGGACGACGACCAATAGCATCAGCAAATTGCTTCTTAGAAAGTCCGCGTTCGTTCATCAGTTTGTAAATACGATCGGAAATTTCAAAAGAAAGTTCAGTTTCCTCCTTTATAGGCTCGTGGATTTTACCGAGCATTTCTTCGAGGGATTTGGCAGTGCGTTTCATAACTCAAAAATATTGTCGGTTTCTATTGTTGACTCAGTGATCGTTACTGAGCCGTCTTTTGTACCCTCATTTAGAAGTTTCTCAAACTTCTGCAAGGTCATAACATATGCTTTCAGGTTGGCGTCTTCTTCGTAAGTGCGAGTTTTCTTAACTCCTCCATTTCCGAGAATTAAAATTTTATCTGAAAGGCGCAGACAGTAGAGACGTAATTTTGGTGCAAGTACCGGCAATGCAACTACAGAGTCGCTCAACTTACCCTCACGTCGGAAATATCGCTCTTGCGCCCCGGTACGGGCAATTCGTGAAACAATTGCAGCAATTCGTGAGTAGTCTTCGCTATATTCAGCATTATTTATGAATTTGGAAATGAATTTCTCAAACTCACTTTCGGAATCGCGCAGGAATTGCAAAGTGTAGATAGTACAATTCTCGCCTTCATTAATCAGATAGAGTTCAACTTCGTTCATTGGGATGTTTATT
>CAYVTB010000009.1:8782-30052 GCA_964454365.1 uncultured Bacteroides sp.
TATGAACCGACCGGCGGGGACACCGTCTTGGTGGCGCGTTTCCCGGTGTGCGTGGGCAAAAACCCCGGCAACAAGCAGCGCAAGGGCGATCATCGCACGCCGGAGTCAACGCTTGCAAAGCCCTTCACGATTTCACAAATACAGAACTCGGCCGCGTGGACCCACGATTTCGGCGACGGACGCGGATCAATCAAAGCCTACGGAAAATATTTCCTGAGACTGGACACCGGAGGCTGGCGGGGTATAGGCATCCACGGAAGCACTAACAACGAAGCGAGCGTGCCGGGTCGCGGCAGCGAGGGTTGTGTGAGACTGCGTGACAGCGATATTATCCGGCTGGCCGAGGAATATGCTTTCACAGGCATGAAGGTGATCATCAAGCCCGAGGGCGCGCCGGCCTACAATTTTGAAAAGTAACAGGTATATAAAAACAGCACAGGGCTGTCTCACGACGCCCTGCACCCAATACACAATTATCTATAAAACAACTATTTTTTGCTACTTATATGTCTTTTCAATGAATGAACATTGGATTCAGCATAAATAACAGCGCATAACACAACAAAAAGTGCGTTAGAGCCACCTTTTAACAGGCGACCGCGCGTCGAGCAAGATAATTATAATTTGGGTGCCGGGTTAGCAAACAATCTCCAGCTACACTCAACTTTGGTCACATTGTGTTGTTAGGTTATGCGATGCAAAATTACACAGCATTTTGTATAGTTTAAAATTTATTTCCTTAAAAAATCTTAAAATAGATAACTCTATTTATCAATCACTTGCGGCTCTTGTGTCCATCAGAATTGTGACCGGGCCGTCATTAATCAGAGATACTTTCATGTCGGCACCGAAAATACCGCGTCCCGTGGTCTTTCCCATCAGGCGCGAGGTCTCGGAAATATAAAGTTCATAAAGCTCCGTGGCAAGCTCATGGCCGGCGGCGCGCACATAGCTCGGACGGTTGCCTTTGCGGGTCGAGGCAAGAAGCGTAAACTGGCTGACGGCCAGAATCTCGCCGTCAACATCGGCTACCGAGCGGTTCATGACACCGCGCTCGTCGTCAAAGATGCGGAGGGCAACGGTCTTGGCTGCCAGTCGAAGACATTCTGCCGGGGTATCGCCCTGCTCGATTCCGACGAGCACCAGAAGTCCGCGACCGATGGCCGATACACATTGACCGTCAACGGTGACGGAGGCCTCACTCACTCGCTGTATTACTATTCTCATCGCTACTTATTTCTTTATTATTCAATGAATTGAGTATTAACTTTGCCTTTGACGGGCCAACGATTGCGGCGACCTCGTCGAGCGACGCGGCCCGCAGGCGTTTGACGCTGCGAAAATGGCTTAAAAGCGCTGTGCGGGTCTTTTCCCCTACCCCCTTGATACTGTCGAGTTCGCTGACAACAGCAGCCTTGCTGCGACGGTTGCGATGGTGTGTGATACCAAACCGGTGGGCCTCATCGCGCAGATGCTGCACGATGCGCAGCGACTCGCTGTTTTTGTCTATATATAGCGGCACGCTGTCGCCGGGGAAATAGATTTCCTCAAGTCGCTTGGCGATGCCTACCACCGATATCTTGCCGCGCAGACCTATCGAATCCAAGGCCTCGACAGCCGCGCTGAGCTGCCCTTTGCCGCCGTCGACAACGATGAGCTGAGGCAGATCCTGGCCCTCCTCCATCAGGCGCGTGTAGCGGCGCGTGAGCACCTCGCGCATGGACGCGAAATCGTCAGGGCCCTCGACGGTCTTGATATTGAAATGGCGGTAATCGCGCTTGGACGGCTTGGCATCGCGGAATACTACACACGATGCGACAGGATTTGTACCCTGGATATTTGAGTTGTCAAAGCACTCGATGTGGCGAGGAAGTTCGGGGAGATGGAAATCGGCCTTCATGCGTTCGAGAGTCTTCGTCAGTCGTTCTTCGGGATTGTGCTTGGCAAGGTGTTTGAGGTCATCGATGCGGTTCTGACGGGCGTTTCGCTGAGACACTTCAAGAAGTTTCACCTTATCGCCACGCCGCGGGACGGTGAAAGTAACGTCGGGCATCTCTACTTCCGGAACGGCGGCAACCACCACTTCATCATAAACCACGCCGAGCGTTTCCTTGATCTCGGCCATCGCGTAGGCAAGAATCTCGCTCTGAGTCTCGGCCAGTGAACGCTTGTAGCGCAGCGTGACGCTGCGCACGACGGCCCCGTGGCGCACATGCATATAGTTTACATAGACGTCACTGTCAGCATTGTCGTCGTCGAAGCCAAAGACATCTACATCCCCTACCGTCTGGCTCACGATAACACTTTTTGCATGATAATTTTCCAGCAGGCGGTAGCGTTCTTTCATTTCCTGAGCTTCCTCGAAGCGCAATTCCGAGGCCAGGCGCGTCATCTCGTCGCGCAGATAGTTCATGAGTTCGGCTGTGTCGCCGCGGAGGATTTGCTTGATATGCTCAATGTCGGCTCTATATTGTTCAGGGGGTACAAGCCCGGTGCAGCATCCTTTGCAACGTTTAATGTGGTATTGCAGACACAGGCGTCCCGTGCCATTGGCTATGGTTTCGGGAGTGATCGGAATGCGGCAGGTGCGCAGCGGGTAGAGCTCGCGGATCAGTTCAATAACCGTACGGGCAACTGCCGTGCTGGTGTACGGGCCATAGTATTTCGTTCCATCCTTGATGTGCTGGCGAGTCATGAACACCCGGGGATAAAGCTCGTTGGTAACGGCAATCCAGGGATAGGATTTATCGTCCTTAAGAAGTACATTGTAGCGTGGCTTGTACTCCTTGATCATGGAGTTTTCGAGATTGAGCGCGTCCTGCTCGGTCGGAACCACGATGTATTTCATATCGGCGATATTGCGCACGAGAAGATTGGTGCGCAACACGTCGTGAGTGCGGTTGAAATAGGAGGAAACGCGCCTCTTAAGATTCTTAGCCTTGCCCACATAGATGACATTCCCGGCAGCGTCATAATAGATATAAACGCCGGGAGTATCGGGGAGGAAAGAGATTTTTTCCCTGAGGGCTTCTGATTTCTGATGTTTGGGCATAGCAGGGGAGATTACAATATGTGGAGTCGGCCGCGATAGCCTTTCGACCCCGAGATAGAGAGTATATTATATCCAACGCGCGGGCGGCCGCAACTGTTGGCGTCCGCCCGCGGGCATCACGGGAGCCTTGCGGCACCTGTCAATATGTGATGAGCGAGCTCACATCAACATCAGTGGGAAGATTCTCGCGGCCGTTGAGAGCCGAAATTTCGATGAGGAAGTTAATGTAAATCTTCTTGGGGTTGAAACTTTTCACGAGCTTGTAGGCAGCCATCATTGTACCACCGGTAGCGAGGACGTCGTCGTGAATCACCACGATATCGTCGGGGGTGATAGCATCCTTGTGAACCTCGATGGTGTCGGTGCCATATTCCTTGGCATAGGTTTCCGATACGGTGTCGGCGGGGAGTTTGCCGGGCTTGCGGGCGGGAACGAAACCTGCGCCGAGCTCAAAGGCGAGAATCGAACCTCCGATAAAACCGCGCGACTCGATACCTACAACCTTGGTGATACCCTTGTCGCGGTAGAGCTGCGAGAGATCCCAGCCGATGATATGCAACGCGCGGGGATCCTTGAAGGCAGTGGTGAGATCTTTGAAGATGACACCCTTGGTGGGGAAGTCAACTACATCGCGAATTTTTGATTTGATGTATTCCATTGTATATGCGGTTAAGTGTTTGATTTTAAAATTAATCGACAAGTAATTGTTTCACGTGGAACAATACTTTATCTATTCATGAGTAACAAAAGGATATTGATATCGCTTGGTGAAATACCGGGGATGCGCGATGCTTGCCCTATAGTAACGGGACGTATGCGCTCGAGCTTCTGGCGAGCCTCGGTCGACAAAGCTGCAATAGAAGTATAGTCTAAACTTTGCGGTAATTTTACATTCTCGAGGCGGTGTATCTTAGCAGCCGATTCACGCTCGCGTGCAATATATCCTTCATACTTCATAAGTATCTCAGCAGCCTCGACAATTTCAACCCGCCGATCTTCGGGCAAAGAAGAGATAAAATCTGCGAGAACTGCTACACATCGAGCCAATCCTTCAAGGGTAACACCCGGACGAGTAACGAGCATGGAAAGACGCACGCTCTGCTTAAGAGATGATGAACCGATACTCTCAAGATAACTATCTACATCGGCAGCTTTAACTGTTGTCTCGCTGCACAAAGAAATCAGTTCATCTCGCAAGCGACGTTTTTCCTCAACAAGAGCCATGCGCTGCTCAGAAGCAAGACCAATTTCAAAGGATCGGGGCGTCAGGCGCATGTCGGCATCGTCCTGCCTGAGCAGTATGCGGTACTCTGCACGAGAGGTAAACATGCGGTAGGGCTCATCGACTCCCTTAGTGACGAGGTCGTCGATAAGAACACCAATATATGCTTCATCTCGGGACAATGTGAAAGGTTCCTCACCTTTGACTTGTAGAGCAGCATTAATTCCGGCAACCATCCCCTGCCCCGCCGCTTCTTCATAACCGGTCGTACCGTTGATCTGGCCTGCAAAGAATAGACCGAGGACAAGATTCGTTTCCAGTGTATGCTTTAACTGGGTTGGATCGAAGAAATCATATTCGATTGCATATCCTGCACGGAAAATCATCACGTCTTTCAGAGCAGGAATTGTCTGCAAGGCGTCGATCTGTACCTGCATCGGGAGGGATGATGAAAAACCGTTGACGTAAAATTCCGTCGTGGTTTCCCCTTCAGGCTCGAGAAATAGCTGATGAGATGTCTTATCAGCGAAAGTAACTATCTTGGTCTCAATCGAAGGACAATATCGAGGACCGATACTTTGGATCTGTCCATTGTAAAGCGGGGAATCAACCAGGCCGCTCCTTAATACTTCATGAGTCTCTTCAGAGGTATTGACAATATAGCAATCGCGCTGCTTCAGCACACGCTTGATATCGGGAAGATATGAAAATTTATGTTCTGAAGCGTCGCCGCTTTGAACTGTCGTATATTCAAACCGGATAGATCGACTGTCGATTCTGACAGGTGTACCTGTTTTCATACGGTCGGTTCTGAAACCAAGCGACTTCAATTGTTCCGTAAGACCGTGCACTGCAGGTTCGGAAATACGACCTCCCTCAAACGAACGACGGCCTATGTGCATAAGCCCGTTAAGAAAGGTACCGTTAGTAAGTACAATTGCCTTAGCATGAAACTCTGCACCTTCAACCGTAGTCACGCCTGAAACGTGGCCATTATCGTCAAACAATAGACCGTTTACATTGCCTTGCCACATGAACAGATTCTCAGTGTGCTCAAGAATATCACGCATCAGAAGAGAATACTTCGTGCGGTCACACTGCGCACGCGGGCTCCACATTGCCGGACCTTTAGAAAGATTGAGCATCCTGAACTGAATCGATGTGCGATCAGTAACGATTCCCATAAGGCCACCGAGAGCATCTATCTCTCTAACTATCTGGCCCTTAGCTATACCGCCGATTGCCGGATTGCAACTCATCTGCGCAATCTTGTGCATATCAAGGGTAATCAGCAGAGTCTTGACACCGAGATGTGCAGCAGCAGCGGCGGCTTCACATCCCGCGTGACCAGCACCGACAACAATGACATCGAAATCAAATACCATAATAGCTGATTGATAGAATTTTAAAGTGAATCAAAAAGTGCGAGCGCAGCATCTTCATAGCTTTCCATAATCTCGCGCTCACCCGGGCCCTTGTCGTTAATTCCGCATAGATGCAGCACACCATGAATGATAACGCGAAGCAATTCGCGATCATAGGTGGAGCCGACAAGTTCTGAATTGGATCGGACAGTGTCAAGTGAGACAAAGATGTCTCCTGAAATCATTCGTCCGCGGGAATTATCAAAAGTGATAATATCTGTAAAATAGTCGTGTTTGAGGAATTCAAGGTTAACTCGGAGTATCTCGGGGTCATCACAAAAGATATATGTAATTTCACCGACTATCCGATTATGCTCCTTGGCAACCCGGATAATCCACTCCTGAATCTTTTGATAATCGAGCCCGGGAAGATCGACTCCACGGGACAACCATTGGAACGAATTTATCATCTATCCGTAATTGAGACGCAAAGTTAAAAAAATTATTTGATTTTTCAAATTCACGACAATAGACGCGTAGTTTGAAAAAATTTCAAACCAAACAAAACAAGCCTAAGGCTGTAATAATAGGTCTTTTAAGCTAAAAAGTAGCCTTTGAGAATTAAAAATTAGAAGGCAATCCGGGAAGATATCGGGAAAAACCAAGCTCTCGCGAGGTAAAAATAAGACTTACACGACCGGGAGTGAGGGCATGAAGACTGATTCAATCCAAATCACAGCCATGCCGACAATATAACCCACAAAGGCCAGCCAGGTGATTTTTCGTGCGTACCACAAGAACGGAATTTTTTCGATACCCATGGCGACCACACCGGCGGCCGAACCGATAATCAGCAACGAACCGCCGACGCCGGCACAGAAAGTGAGCAAGTGCCAGAAGAGACCGTCCTCAACAAACAACTGTGTCCACGAGGGATCGGCTGAAGCAGCTACCATGGCATCCGACACAACGGGATACATATTCATGCAAGCTGCCACGAGGGGAACGTTGTCGACAATTGAAGAAAGCACGCCAATCACACCATTGATCAGGTAGGGCTGGTGCAAGGTCGTGTTAAGCCACATGGCAAGGTTATTTAAAATACCGGCCTGCTGAAGGGCACCGACAGAAAGAAGGATACCCAGGAAGAAAAGTATAGTCGACATATCGATGTGACGGACGACCTGCGAGATGCGACCCTCGATCTTTCCATCCAACTGATAGTGGCGCACGATCAACTCGGTGAGAAGCCAGAGCACGCCCAGCGATGTGAGAATACCCATGAACGGCGGCAGGTGGGTGGCCGACTTGAATATCGGCACGAAAAGCAGACCAGCGACACCACAGATAAGGATAAGGATAGAGAGCCCGCGGTGGTGCCGCGACATCTCGTAACCGATACGCTGGTCATTGGAGTTAAGCGATTCAACGGCACCTGAATGAATTGAATAGGACGCAATCCATGTCGGGATTACCATAGAAGCGAGCGACGGGATGAAGAGGTTAACGATCAGATCGGTAGACGAAACATAGTTCTTCATCCACAACATGATGGTGGTAATATCACCTATAGGCGACCATGCGCCGCCACTGTTGGCAGCAATCACAATCACACAGGCAAATATCCAACGTTCCTTGGCATCGACAAGCATGCGGCGAAGCATCATAACCATAATGATGGTAGTAGTCATATTATCGAGAATACTCGAGAGGAAGAATGCCACAAACGACATCACCCACAAGAGCTTACGTTTGTTGGACGCATGTATGTTGCTGACCAGAATATTGAAGCCGCCATAGCGGTCAATGAGCTCGACGATTGTCATTGCACCTATCAGGAAGACAACGATTTCACAGGTGTCACCGAGCGCAACGATCAACTCTTCCGACAAGTTGGGGTCGTGAGAGAACATCGAATAAATAGCCCAAAGAACGCCACACATAATCAAGGCAAACGTGGCTTTGTTGATATTCAATACATGTTCGAGGGCTAAAAACAAATAGCCTACTACGAACACAACAATCATAGCAGCAATCATTCTGATCGTTAATATGTGATAATGAAGTTGTTAGGTACTAATTTCTATCGCAAAAATATTTCAAGAAATATTTTTGGCAAAAATACATAAAAAATTTGAGATAAATGCCTTGACAGAATAAAAATCTTAAAACATAAAAAACTTGATTTTATCAGCACATGATCCGGTATTTAGATACCAATTTTTGTGCATATTTATATTTTTGGAAAGATTTTGCATTGTGGTTAAAATTCATTAAATTTGCAGCGCAATAAGCGATCCGTTTCCAAATAGCTTCCTTCTACAGAAGGACCCTTCACAGAACAAAATTTTTAAAAAATCACTATGAAAACTATGTCAAGAGCATTAGCTGTTGTGACTCTATTGTTGGTTGCATTAAGCGCAGCAGCCCAGAACAATGGCCGCGAATATATCCGCAATGCCATCAATGGATGGGGTGAATGCCGTAACGTCGCCATCACGCGCACCAACGGTGACCTTGCAATCTACGGCAACAACGGCACGGCACGTTCATCGTGTCCCTCACAGCTCAACGACAAGCTCATTGAACTCAACGAACAGCACTGCTATATCGACGACGTATGTCTGACCGAGAACGGAAACTGGGTCATACTCTACGATGATAACTGTTTCTGGTGGAACGGCATCCCCTCGGCGCTTGAAAACAAGCTGCGCCAGTTCAACAACGCCGGCGAGAAAGTCACCTCGGTGACCTTCAACGACAATGGCGAATGGATCGTCGTCACGACTGAACACATCGCAGCATCGCCTTCGGACATTCAGGACTGGCTGCTTGAAGGGTGCAGCGACTACGGTGCACTGTGGTCGTGTCACATGACCGAGGACGGAATTGTTGCCGTCTACGAGAACGGCTACAAGTATCGCGGCTCAGTACCCGACGCATTCCGCACGGCTCTGCGCGAGGCTGATGTAGACGTTTATCGCGCAAAATTTGCCGGTCAGTCGTGGTTCTATGCCGACAAAGACGGTAATTATCAGTACAACATGTAAAACCTCTCAACAAGGCCGCAAAGACATATTGCGGCCTTTGTTTATCAATCAAGCACACCCAATGGGATCAATTACAGCTACAATCATCACCCGCAACGAGGAAAAAAATCTCGAGCGCTGCCTCAACGCCCTCAAGGGCGTGGCCGACGAGATTGTAGTAGTAGACTCATATTCCACCGACCGCACCCTCGAAATCTGCCGCCGCTATGGCTGCCGGGTGACTCAGCGGGAATTCCATGGTTTCGGCAGCCAGCGCCAGTATGCCACGGGGCTGGCGACAAACGCCTATATCCTGTCGGTGGACGCCGACGAGGTCATCGATGAAGAACTGCGTCAATACCTTATAAAAGCCAAGGAAGAAGGCTTCAAACACCGCGTTTACAAGGTCAAGATTCAGAACTACTTCTGCGGCTCTCCAGTGCAACATTCGGGCTTTGAACCGGCCTGGCAGGTGAGGCTGTTCAACCGCCGGTATGCCAACTGGAATCTGCGTGACTATTCAGACAAAGTGTCGTTCTCAGACAGCGTCAGCCCGGCTCCGCTCCCCGGCACAATCCACCACTACCGCTGTGCCTCGATGGGAGAATTTGTCAAAAAAGAGAACCGCCTGGCGTCTCTCAAGGCCAAGGTCCTTGCCACCAAAGGCGACTCTATCAACGCGCTCACGCCCTTTAGAAAAGCCGTAGGTCAATATTTCAAGGCCCTCCTTGTAGATCAGTCGTGGCTCGACGGGCGCCACGGCATGGCGATTGCTTCGCGCCGCTCGCGCACTACCTACGAAGCCTACCGCATGGCCCGCCATATTATTAAGGAACAGAAGCTACAATGAACATCCTTCACCTCATATCCAACAAAGAATGGGGAGGAGGTGAGCGATATGCCCTCGACCTCTGCAAGGCTCTGAAAGCCGACGGTCACAACGTGAAGGCCGTCACGCGCCGCCGTCCCGAGGTTGCCGGTCCCTTCATCGAAGCGGGGCTCCACGGCGGATATATGCGCCTGGGAGGTGTTCTCGACGTGATGACGCCGGTAAAACTCGCCCGCATTCTTGAGGAAACCGACGGAGACGTGACAATCCATGTCCACAATTTCAAGGACGCCCACACGGCATTAAATGCGCGTCGTCTCTACAAAGGCACCCACGAGATCAAGGTTATCTGCACGCGCCATCTCGCACGTCCGGCGAAGAACGACAAATCACATCTTAAAACCCTGCGCGAGCTCGACGCGATAATATTCGTTTCCGAGACGGCCCGCGACATCTTCTGCTCCACACTGCCGGCCGGCTTTGACCGCTCTAACCTGCATGTAGTGCATAACTCGATCGCCGACGCTCCCGCGCCTGCACAGGCCGAAAAGTCGGGAGTCCCTACCCTTGTCTATCTCGGCAGGATAAATCCCGAAAAAGGCATCGATGTGCTCTTGAAGGCCCTCGCCGAAATAGCCGAACTGCCTTGGAAAATGAAAATTTACGGCACCGGCCGCGCCCGCGACGTTGCCCCGCTGCTCAAGCTATGCAAGACTCTCGACCTGGACAGCCGCGTCGACTGGGAGGGTCACATAGACGATGTATATCCGGCGCTCGCAGGAGCGACTGCCCTGGTACTTCCTTCGACGGTTCCCGAAGCCTTCGGCCTCGTAATTCTTGAAGCCTTCTCGCAGGGTTGCCCGGTGGTGACTACTTCCAACGGTGCCCAGCGTGAAATAGTAACCGACGGAGTTGACGGGCTGCTGGTCGCTCCCGGCGACGTAAAGGCCCTTTCCAAGGCCCTGCGGCAAATTCTTGACACGAAAGATAGCGCCGGGGTGGGAAAAGCCGCTCTGGAGAAATTCAATTCCCAATTCTCTTATAGCCGCTTCTATAAAGATATAACTGCAATCTACCATGGCCACTAAAACAATAATACAGGTTTCAGACCCTCGCTATGAAAAGCTGGCCAACCAACTGGCAGAAAAAGGTATTCCTGCCGAGGCAGTTGACATCTACAGCGGTCGCAACCGCGTCGTGTGTCTCGACACGGCCGACCTCGGCAAGGTGAATATCAAGGCTTTCCGGCGCCCGTCAATCATCAACAGCCTGGTATATACCACCCTGCGCCACAGCAAGGCGCGCCGGGCCTATGAGAACGCAATCAAGCTGCGGGAGACCGGCATCCACTCGCCCAGGCCCCTGGCCTATGTCGAGGTGCGCCGCGGTCCTTTCCTGCATGAAAGTTACTTCGTGAGCATCCAGCTCGAGGGGTATCAGGACGTGCGCGCCCTACCCCCCGACCCGCTTCGCGCCAAGATCATCGATAACATCGGCCTGACGCTCGCGCGACTTCACAGGCGCCATATCTGGATGAAAGATTTTTCCCAGGGAAATGTGCTGTGGCGTGAGGAACCGGACGGCCACATCTCGATATCTCTTGTGGACATAAACCGCATGGCCTTTGGCGTCACGAGCCACCACAAGCTGATGAAGAACTTCCGCTCGATCAGCAACAATACACTGAGTCTTAGAGCTCTTGTCGCGGCCTATGTCTTCCATGCAAGCGCCGACCCCGACGGCACGCTGAAAGACGCGCAGAAAGCGCGCTCGGCGTTTCGCCGGGCCAAAAAGCTCAAGAATCGCCTGCGCGGCAGAAAGGACTGAGCCATTTTTTAGCGCCTGCGGGGCCATAATGTCGCCCAAAAACGCTATCTTTGCGCAAAATCACCGAGCATGAAAGGAATTATACTCGCCGGAGGCTCCGGCTCGCGACTCTATCCCATAACCAAGGGCGTCAGCAAGCAACTGCTGCCTGTCTATGACAAGCCCATGGTCTACTACCCCCTTGCGACACTGATGCAAGCGGGAATCCGCGACATCCTGCTCATCTCGACGCCGACCGACCTGCCTGCATTCAAGCGCCTACTCGGCGACGGCTCCGACTTCGGAATTAAACTCAGCTATGCCGAGCAACCGTCGCCCGACGGCCTTGCCCAGGCTTTCATCATCGGCAAGGATTTTATCGGCGATAGCCCGTGCTGCCTCATCCTCGGCGATAATATCTTTCACGGAGCCGGCTTTTCAACAGTGCTCGAGGAGGCAGTCAGCCGCGCCTGCGAGGACGCTACAGCCACCGTCTTCGGCTATCGTGTCGATGATCCGCAGCGCTATGGCGTGGCAGAATTTGATGCCGACGGGCGCTGCCTGTCAATCGAGGAAAAGCCTGCCCATCCCAAGTCACACTACGCCGTCACGGGCATTTACTTCTACCCCTCGGGCGTGAGCGACCTTGCCGCTACAATCACCCCCTCGGCCCGCGGAGAGCTTGAAATCACTACCCTCAACAATATATATCTCAATCAAGGACGACTCAGGGTCAGGACTTTGCCCGACGGCTTTGCGTGGCTCGACACCGGTACCCACGACTCCCTGTCGGAGGCATCGATATATGTTGAAGTGCTCGAGAAGCGCCAGGGAGTGAAGATCGCCTGCCTCGAAGCGATGGCCTACCGCCGCGGATGGATCACTCGCGAGGCTATCGAAGAAGCTGCCCGCTCAATGGCGTCAAACCAGTACGGGCAATACCTTTACAAAGTCATAAACGAGGTTAATGAAAGTAATAAACACTGATATCGAAGGACTTGTAGTCCTTGAGCCTGTGGTACACCGCGACAGCCGCGGCTATTTCCTGGAGAACTGGACCGAGCGCGACTTCGAGCGCCTGGTGGGTCCGGTTCATTTCGTGCAGGAAAACATCAGCCACTCGACTCGCGGCGTGGTGCGCGGACTTCACTTCCAGCGCCCCCCTTTCAGCCAGGCCAAGCTTGTGACCGTTGTGAGCGGGCGCGTTCTTGACGTAGCGCTTGACTTGCGCCGCCTGTCTCCGACTTACGGGAAATGGCATGCCGTCGAGCTATCGGAGGACAATCACCGACAGCTGTTTGTTCCCCGCGGATTTGCCCACGGCTTCGCGGTCCTGAGCGAGTCGGCGACATTCATGTATAAATGCGACAATTACTATAATCCGCAGAGTGAAGGAGGTCTCCGCTGGGACGATCCGGCCCTCGGAATCGACTGGCAATTAGGCGATATCGCGCCGATATTATCGCCTAAGGACCTGCAGAATCCTGTGCTCAGCCAATTTGACAGCCCGTTTTGAACCATGAAACAAGACTTCACACGCCGCATAGTCGTCACGGGAGGAGCAGGATTTATCGGCTCGCATCTCGTGCGTCATCTCGTGAATAAATATCCTTCTTATCTGATAATCAATGTCGATGCACTGACCTATGCCGGAAATGCAGCCAATCTCGATGATATAACCGAGGCGCCTAACTACCGCTTTGAACACGCCGATATCACCGATGCAGCAGCCATGCAGCGAATTTTTGAGGAATATAACGTGGACGGCGTGATTCACCTGGCTGCTGAAAGCCACGTCGACCGCTCGATTGAAGATCCCCTGACCTTTGCCCGCACCAATGTCCTGGGGACGCTCAATCTGCTCCACACGGCCCTGAAAGCATGGGAAAAAACACCGGAAGGATTTGAAGGCAAGAAGTTCCACCACGTCTCGACCGACGAGGTCTACGGCGCGCTTGAACTCGGCGACGGGAAGCTTTTCACCGAGTCCACCCCCTACTCTCCCCATAGTCCCTACTCGGCCTCAAAAGCTTCCAGCGACCACTTTGTCAGGGCTTTTCATGACACCTACGGTCTCCCGACGGTGGTCACCAACTGCTCCAACAACTACGGACCTTATCAGTTCCCCGAAAAGCTTATACCACTATTTATCAATAATATAGTTGAGCGCAAGCCCCTGCCTGTCTATGGCGAGGGCCTCAATGTGCGCGACTGGCTCTATGTTGGCGACCATGTGGAGGCGCTCGATGAAGTGTTCCATCGCGCCGCTGCCGGCTCGACCTATAATATCGGCGGTAACAACGAGCTCCGCAATATTGACCTTGTACATCGCCTGGTGGAGGTAACCGATCGCCTCTTGGGACGTCCTGCCGGCGAGAGCCTGCCTCTCATTACCTTTGTGACCGACCGCAAGGGCCATGATCTGCGCTATGCCATCGACGCCTCCCACATCCGTCGCGACCTGGGATGGCAACCGAGTCACAGCTTTAAAAAGGGACTTGAAGAGACCGTGAAATGGTATCTCGACAATCCCCGTTGGCTCGAGACCGTGAAAGCTAAAAACACAAAGTCATGAAGCAGGAAATCAAAGGAGTAACCATCTACTGCGGCGCATCGGGCGGCAACGGGCCTGTATGGACCGAGGCTGCCGCAGCCATCGGCCATGCCGTGGCCGTCGCAGGGCGCCCGCTGATCTACGGCGGCGGATACATGGGCATGATGGGAGCTGCCTCGGCAGCCTGCCGCGAAGCCGGGGGTACCACGATTGCCATTATCCCTGAATTCATGCACGCGAGAGGATGGTGTGACCCCCACAGCACTGAAACCATCATCACTCCCGACATGCACTCCCGCAAGCAGTTGCTTGCCTCCCGCGCGGCGGGAATAATCGCCTTGCCGGGGGGCGTCGGTACCCTGGACGAGCTCTGCGAAATAATCACATGGCGACAACTGGCCCTGTTCCATGGCAATATAGTGATACTCAACACTCTCGGCTTCTACGATGCCTTCATCAGCCATCTCGACCGCGTCGTTGCCGACGGCTTCCTGCCGGCCGATCACAAAACCCTCTGGGAGGTGACTGACGATCCTGCGCGGGCCGTCGAGCTGGCGACAGCCCCTGAAAAAGACTTCAACCTGCATCCCAAGTTCTGAAATAAATGAGCGCGACCCTCGAAGATTCACTGCTGATACTTCCGACCGATTTTCGAGCGGACGCCCCTTATTATACCCCACTGGATACCAACCTGATTGTGGCTGTCGAGTTGCCTCAGGCCGAGGTAACCGCCGATACCATAGCCGAGGTCGACGAGCCGCCGGCATGGCTCAACGGCATCGAGCCCCAGATGAGAGTTATGCAGCCGGCCAATAATTCGGGCTTCCTGATGGTGATCGCCCTCATGTTTGTCGTGCTGATTTTCAATTTCCGGCATCTGAGCCGCCTGGCCAAGACCTATTTTGAAGAAGTGTGGACAGTGCGCTCGGGGCGCGACAATGTATTTGACGAGCGTCCTGCAGGAGATACGCGCATCCTGATTCTGCTGATTGTGCAGGCAGTCGTGTGCTCGGGTATCCTGCTCGCGTCGGGAATCAGCATCTTTGACTCCGGCGACACTTATACACCGCTCAATATCGCGCGTGTAGGAGCCGTGACGGGCGTCATGGCTGTGTACTACATTGTATTGTGGTGTGCCTACAATGTTGTAGGCTACACATTTACAACGCCCGAAAGGCATCGCGACTGGGTGAGATCCTACAATGCTACCCAAGCCCTGCTCGGCATGGCACTGATGATTCCGGCGATACTTGCAATTTTCTATCCGGCCTTGGCCTATAATGTGGTCCTGATTGGTCTGGGAATATATCTGATCGCACGTTTGCTGTTTATTTTCAAGGGTTTTAGAATTTTTTACACCAATTTTGGCTCTTTAGTCTATTTTATTTTGTACCTTTGCACCCTTGAAATAATTCCAATATTACTTGTTTATAAAATTTCGCAGGTGTTGATCCACGACACCCTGTGAAACACAAAAGCAGACGTATCGTGAAAGTAAATAAAATCCTCGTATCACAGCCTAAGCCAACATCAGAAAAATCACCTTATTTTGAACTGGCTCAGAAGCATAACGTGGAGATTGTCTTCCACCCGTTCATAAAAGTCGAGGGCCTCTCGCCCCGCGAATTCCGTGCCCAGAAGGTTTCCATCCCCGAGCACACCGCAATCATTTTCACAGCCAAAACCGCCATCGATCATTTCTTCCGCCTCTGCGAGGAAATGCGCATAACGATGCCCGACACCCAGAAATATTTCTGCACATCGGAGACCATCGCCAATTATCTGCAGAAATATATCGTTTACCGCAAACGCAAGATATTCTTCCCCAAGACCGGCAAATTCACTGATCTCATCCCGCTGATCGTCAAGCACAAGGACGAGAAATACCTCCTTGCCCTGAGCGACGTCAACACCGGTGCCGAGGCCGAGCTCCTGGACAAACACAAGATCAATTACAATCGCGGCATCATCTACCGCACCGTGAGCAACGATTTCAAGCCCGACGAAGCTCTTGACTATCAGATGATAGTATTCTTCAGCCCCCAGGGAATTGAATCGCTGTCCAAGAATTTCCCGGATTTCAAGCAGGACGGCATAGCCATCGCCACTTTCGGCGCCGCTACCGCCAAGGCTGCCCGCGATGCCGGGCTCACCGTCGACATCGAGGCGCCGACTCCCGAAACCCCCTCGATGCCCGCTGCAATCGACCGTTATCTTTTAGCACAGGAAAATTAATCACCAGGCGTGAAAGGCCTCAGGCTCTATAAAAAAGAAAAACTCTGCTCTGCCGTTGCTATCGACTCGCTCTTTAGCCGCGGCAGCGGCGCTTTTAGTGCCCTGAGTTACCCGGTACGCGCCGTGTGGCGCCAGGACGACAAGCGACGCAGCGATGCTCCTATCGCCTTTGTAATCAGTGTTCCCAAGAAGCGTCTGCGCCATGCCGTAGACCGCGTCGCCATGCGCCGCCGCATCCGCGAAGCTTATCGCCTGTGCCGCCCCTCCTTTCCCATGCCTGAAGGCACGCGCCTCGACGTGGCGTTTATCTATGTAGCCGACCGCCTCACTCCCTTCAGCGACGTGAACCGTGCCGTAAACCGCATCATGGAGCGCATCACGGCGTCGCTCAACCCTCTCCCGGCCGATGAAACTACTGAAAAATCTTGACCGCCTCGGAGCGCGTCTGCTCGAATTACCGGTGATATTCTATCGCGGGTGTATCTCGCCGATGTTGCCTCAATCGTGCCGTTTCACGCCGACCTGCAGCCAGTATGCCCTGGAGGCCCTGAGACGCCACGGAGCTGTCAAGGGCCTGTGGCTCACTGTTAAACGCATCATGCGCTGTCATCCATGGGGCGGCAGCGGCTACGATCCCGTCCCATGAAAGGCATCCTGCATAAATATAGCGATGTCCACTCCCACAACTTGTCGGCAGCCACAGGCGGTGACACGGTCGTGAGCATCTCTCCCGACATGGCGATGGAGCCTGCCGGTGTCTATTCGGTCGGTATTCATCCCTGGGACACGACAGAGCCAATAACACTTGAAGCGCTCAAAAAGCTTGTCGCAGCCGCCCGTGATCCGCGCACAGTCGCCATCGGTGAATGTGGCATCGACCGCCTGCGCGGAGGCGATATCGAGCTCCAGCAGCGGCTTTTTGAATTTCATGCCGGGCTGGCTGAGCGCGTAGGCAAGCCGCTGATAATTCATAATGTACGCGCCGACGATCTCCTGGCGGCATCGATGCGCCGCATCTCTCCGTCACAGGAATGGATCATTCATGGTTTCCGTGGAAAACCCGAGCGGCTGAAGGCATTGCTGAAAACCGGATTTTCCATCTCCCTGGGCCCCGGCGCCCCTGAGGACATAGTCGCGCTTATTCCCCCTGAACGGCTGTATCGGGAGACAGATTAAGAGCCTCTATATCAGCTGCGATTGCCCTTCGCAGCTCATCAATGCCTGCAAAACGACGCTCTCCGCGCAGTCGCCTTTCAAATTCAAAGACCACAGCCTCGCCATATAGTTCTCCGAGATCTGTACCCGGGACATGGCCCTCGACCGATACCGTGCCGGCGTCGGTAACAGTGGGATTAGTGCCAACGTTAATGACGGCCTGCCGCGATAGGGAACCAATGACTATCTTCCCGGCGTAAACACCGGGCAACGGAAGGCACATTCCCTTTTCAACTTCCAGATTTATAGTTGGAAATCCAAGCTTGTGACCGTTGCGGCGACCGTGCACTACCGTGCCTTCGAGACGATAGGGACGCCCGGCGTATAGAACGAAGTCCTCTACCCTGCCCTCGCCTATATATTTTCTGAGCAGCGAACTTGCCGGGGTGACGCCCGTCGACGGATGGCGATAGCAACCGTTGAAAATAACGTCCACTCCTACAGCCTTCCCCGCCTCCCTGTAGGCAGCTTCATCCCTGAGGCGGTCACTGCCGAGGGTATTGTCATAGCCCATCAGAAGCACGTCCACCCCGTAGCGGCGATGAATCATGTCCATGAAACCTGCAGCGGTGAGGGACATCAGCTCGGGCGTGAAATCGAGAAAAACCACGACGTCAACCCCCGAGGATTCAAGCCGGCGGCGCAGCTCGGCACGGCTTTCAAGCAGCGCCGGAACGCGCTCAGGCGCCACGGTCGCGAGCGGATGGCCGCTGAAAGTGATTATCATTGAGCCAAGACCGCGACGGGCGGCTTCATCCTTGAGACGGCCTACAAGATGACCGTGCCCGGCATGGAAACCGTCGAAAGTCCCTACGGTGGCTATAAAGCGTTTCACCTCGCGGCGCCTTCAATTAAGTCTGTGAATTCTGTGCCGGGAGCAGCCAGAGCCGTGTGGAAACCCAGAGCGGCCGCCGCATCGAGATTGGCCTGTGAATCGTCAATGAACAGCGTCTCTGATGGCTTGATACCCAGAGTCTCGATGGCATACTCAAAGATGCGGCGCGCAGGCTTCATGGCCTTGGCATCGAAGGAAGTGACAATCCCGTCGAAATAGTCCTCGCGCTCGAGACCTTCTTTCTCAAACTCGGTCTTTATCTTAGTACCCCACATAATGAGGTTGGTGTTGCTGAGCATGTAGATGCGGTATTTCTTGCGCAACTCGCGCAGGGCCTTGAGACGGTGAACAGGAATTCCTATGAGGAAATCGCAGAAGGCTGCATCAATCTGAGCATCAGTGACTCCGGCAGGAAGCTCGGGGCGCAGTGCCGCGTGAAAGGCGTCGGGGTCTATTGTACCGCTTTCAAGCAATGCGAAAGGTCCCTGCTGACTGAATTCGCCGAAATATTCCGAGGCATTTCTGAGGCCGAGGCGCTCAAACGAGCGCACACAGTTGTCTTTTTCAATATCCATGATGACCCCGCCGAGGTCAAAGAGAAGATTCCTGATGCTGTTCATAACACAAAATTATTGATTGAGCCTGCAAAGGTAATCATTTCCGCTCAAAGTTCTTTCAACAGGACCTCAACATAAGGGGTAGGGTGGATGACATAGGCTTTCTGCAGACAGTCGGTGGCCTGAGCCGCGTCGCCGTGGAGCTTGCTGTAGATGCCGAGATTGAGCAGGGCGCTATAGTCGTCGGGCGCGATACCAAGAATCTTTTTCCAGGTAGCCGCAGCGAGCTCACCCTGATCATCAAGCAGATAGCCCTCGGCCAACAGACTGAGATATTCTACAGAAGCAGCCAACCCAGCAAGCATCACCTGTGAATACTTCACCATCATGGCACCGTCGCGCCTGAAGGTATAGTAGTCGAGGAGCTGGTGGTCGATCGCCCTCGCCATCCAGGGCATCTCATGCTGGAGCCTCAGCAGGAAAGCCGCGTAATTGTCACCGGCGCCGACAGAAAACGATGTTGCGCGCACGTCGGCGATGAGCGAAGCGAAACCTATGCCGTGGGCCATGGCACGCTCTACCAGAACGGGGCCGGCGGCTGTGTCGCCCGATAGCTCGTAGGCTACAATTGCACGGGAATAAACCCGGGAAGAGTCGGGCCTCATATCGAGCAACTGCTCATAAAGGGCGGCCGCGCTGTTCCATTCGTGCCACTCAAAGGAGCGGCCGGCGCGCTCCAAAACGCTCAGGTAACGGTCGGCGGGAGCGGCAGCCGTCAGTACAATTAACAGTAAAAGGGGAAGTAGACGTCTCATAATCAATATTTGAACGAGCTGCCTCCGAGGAATTCACGCAGCAGGGAAGTCGAGGGGACGATATGCGGATCGATTCGCTCGAAGTAGCTGAGGAACTTCATCAGGCGGTAGGATTCGGAATATTCGGGCACGTCGTGGGGCACCATTCGCAAGATGGAATCAGCGTAGTCTTTCATGACGCTGAGCTCATAGAGCAGCGATGAATTGAACGTCGCATCGGCATTTTCCTGATAGGGGAAAATCCACTTTTCCTCTCCGCGGCGCACGCTGGGCCAGCGGCGGATGGTTTCCAAGGCGCTCGTGCCGCGATATTTATAGTCGCGGATGATGCGTCGCAGCAGGCGGTTGTCGGTCGTCGGTACCCAGTTGTGGTCGTCGATTGTGATTGTTGTCAGAGCCGACACATAGAGCCTGAATTTCTGTTTTTCTTCGATGTGGGAGGTGAGGTCGGGGTTGAGACCGTGTATGCCCTCGATGAGCAGAATGGAGTTCTTGTCCAGGTGGATGCGCTTTCCCTTGTACTCGCGGCGTCCCGTCTCGAAATTATAGGACGGTAATTCGACCGTCTTGCCGTCAAGGATATTGTTGAGATCGGCATTGAACTGAGCCAAGTCAAGGGCGTAGAGTGACTCGTAGTCATAATCGCCGTCGGCATCGCGGGGAGTGAATTCCCGGTTGACAAAGTAGTCGTCAAGCGACAGCAACTGAGGCTTGAGCAGATTGGTCATCAACTGGATGGCGAGGCGCTTGGTTGTCGTTGTTTTTCCGGATGACGACGGGCCGGCGATCAGCACCACGCGGGCGCCTCCCTTGCGATAGCGGCGGGTGATTTCGTCGCTGATGCGGGCGAGCGCTTTTTCGTGCAAGGCCTCGGTGACGTTGACGAGCTCCGGTGCCTTGCGGTGCAGGATAGCCTCGTTGAGCTCGCCCACGTTGCTTACACCTACGATGCGGTTGAAAGCGACATAGTCGGTGAAGGCGCGATACATCTTGTCCTTATCGATATGCTCGGGAATTCGCGAGGGGTCGTTGCGGTCAAAACCGACGAGCAGGAAACCTTCCTTGAACGGCCTGATGTCCCAAACCCGCAGAATACCGGTCGAAGGTGCCAGCGTGCCGTAATAGCTGTCGCAGATACCGTCAAGGCTGTAGTAGGTCGAGTAGATTTTATGGCTGGTCGACAGGAGCTTCACCTTGTCTTCGAGGCACTGGTGACGGAAAATCTCGATAACCTCGGGCGTGAGGTCTTCGTGGCGCTCGAAGGGCACGTCGCGTTCAATCAGCGAACGCATCTCTTCGCGGATAGTGTCGATTACCTCCGGTGTACATTCCATGCCATGCAGGCGGCAATAGTAACCGCGCGAGATCGAGTGCTCGATACTCAGCCGTGCCTCGGGATACAGCCACGCCACCGACCTGTAGAGGACCATGCACAGCGAGCGGATATAAGCCCGCTCGCCCGAGGGCGCTGTAATGGGCAGAAATTCCACAAGCTTGGGTTGGTAGAGGCGGTAGCAGAGAGGTTCGTTCTTGTTGTTGACTCTGGCTACGATAGGCTCGAAAGGCAGCTGCATAGCCATGCGTCGCGAGAGCTCGAGCAGCGACTCACCACCGGTAATCGACTTCTGCCGACCGGTGTTGACGCAGAAAATTTTCAGATCCTGGCTCATTGGCGGTTCATCAGATGAATTTGTCTCCGTAATTGACCTTGGCATCGTTGACCATCTGCTTGATGCGCTGCTCCTCGGCCTTGGGGC
>CAYVTB010000010.1:0-28899 GCA_964454365.1 uncultured Bacteroides sp.
CGCATCGAGCGCCGTCCCTACCAGTACCTCTACAAGGACGACATGGGCTACAACTTCATGCACACCGAAACATTTGAGCAGGTAGCCATCCCCGGCGAGAGCATCGAGGGCGTGCAGTTCCTCAAGGAAGGCGACATCTGCGAGGCTATGGTTCACGCAGCTTCCGACACTATCCTCACCTGCGAGATGCCCACCTCTGTTGTTCTCGAGGTAACCTACACCGAGCCCGGTATCAAGGGTGACACCGCCACCAACACCCTCAAGCCCGCAACCGTTGAAACCGGTGCTGAGGTTCGCGTTCCTCTGTTTGTCAACATCGGCGACAAGGTTCGTATCAACACAGCCGACGGTTCCTACGTTGAACGTATCAAGGCTTGATAACCGATAAGGTTCATTGAAATTACTGCAACCCGCGGACGTCATGAAGATGTCCGCGGGTTGCTGTTTTATTTGACTGTTACCCGGCTTTTTCCACTGTTTAGGATGGCTGCGTAGGCGGCGACCAGCAGGATGAGCACTGTCGGGGTGTAAAATTGCAAGTAATCGTGCAGGGCGATAGCTCCGGCATCGATCATCAGCTGCACGCCCGCGTAGGAGGCCGATACAAGTGTATGGGGCAGGCGGCGCTCGTTGCTGAGAATCTGATAAAGGTGTTTGCGGTGGGGTAGGTGGATCGGTTCTCCGAGCCGAGCACGGCGCAGGATTGTAAGAGCTGTGTCAACGCCATAGACAGCCGCCAGCACTATCCACCATCCGTTGCCCGTAGCGACGATGAGCTGCGTTATCATATATAATGTGATGACCCCGGCCGTAATCGCGCCTGTGTCGCCGGGGAAGCAGAGCGCCCGGGAGCGGCAGTTGAAGACACCCACGGCGGCTACCGCGCAGAGCAGCAGCCCCGGAAGCAGAGGATCACAGAAACCGTAAATTCGGTTGAGAAGGAGCAGCGCCGAAACGAGCACGGCCGAGTAAAGGACAGTCATCCCGTTGATGCCATCCATGAAATTGTATGCGTTGATATAGGCTAACGACAGAGGCAGGAATAGGGCAATAAAAGCAGGCGGAACAGTTCCCCACATCACGGCGACTGTCGCGAAGCACTGGCACAGAAGTCTCGGCAAGATTCCGAGTGGACGGCAATCGTCGGCGAAACTAACTCCTGCCGCCAAAAGGACGCCTGCGGCCGGGAGCCATTCCCGGGGAGCATTGACCAACAGTCCTGCAATTGCGGCCGCCGCTATCACGAAGCCGCCTCCGGTTGCTGTCGCCATTGCGTGTGACGAGCGCTCGGCGGGCGATGATTGAAGCCACGCCACCCGCCGGGCTACCTGAAGATAGCCCCATTCTACCGCAAGAAGCAATATAAAGCTTATCAGATACAACATTTCGCTGCAAAATTAGCAAACCGGCGCGAATGTAGCAAATTTACCTCCCTGCCGGGCCGCGCGTTTTACGAATATTTCTTAACTTTGCAGCTGTTAATCTCTGAAATATATTTCACAATGGCACAGAAACCTTCCATCCCCAAGGGGACACGCGATTTCAGCCCTGCTGAAATGGCGCGCCGCAACTATATATTCGACACTATCCGCGACGTTTTCCGTCTTTTCGGCTACCACCAGATTGAGACGCCCGCAATGGAAAACCTGTCCACTCTGATGGGCAAGTACGGCGAGGAAGGCGACAAGCTCCTCTTCAAGATATTGAATTCGGGCAACTACCTTGCCGGCGTGGATCCCTCGCTGCTCAACGAGGAAAGCTTCGTTAAGCTAACTTCGCAGATTTCCGAGAAAGGTCTCCGCTATGACCTCACTGTACCCTTCGCGCGCTTCGTCGTCCAGCACCGCAACGATATTCAGATGCCCTTCCGCCGTTTCCAGATACAGCCCGTCTGGCGCGCCGACCGTCCCCAGAAAGGCCGCTACCGCGAGTTTTATCAGTGTGACGCCGACGTTGTCGGCAGCGACTCGCTCCTCAACGAGGTTGAGCTGCTGCAGCTTATCGACGAAGTTTTCCGTCGCCTGCGCGTGCGCATCATCATCAAGCTCAACAACCGCAAGGTACTCGCCGGCATCGCCGAGCTTATCGGTGCCCCAGACAAGATGGTTGACATCACAGTCGCAATCGATAAGATTGACAAGATCGGACTCGAGAAAGTTAACGAGGAACTTGCCGAGCGTGGCCTGTCACCCGAGTCAATCGCCGCCCTGACGCCGATCCTGCAGATCGACGGCACCCCCGCCGAGCGCCTCGACCGCCTTGCCGAGCTGCTTGCATCAAGCGAAATCGGCACCCTCGGCGTGCAGGAACTGCGCACCGTCATCGACTCCACCCTCGCCTTGGGACTCGACGCCGAGCTCGAGCTCGATGTCTCCCTCGCGCGCGGCCTCAACTATTACACCGGCACGATCATCGAGGTCAAGGCAGCCGACTATGCTATCGGCTCTATCACCGGCGGCGGCCGCTATGACAACCTCACGGGCGTCTTCGGCATGCCCGGAATCTCGGGTGTCGGCATTTCCTTCGGCGCCGACCGCATCTACGACGTTCTCAACGGTCTTGACCTCTATCCCGCGTCGCTCGGCGCCTCTTCCAAGGTGATGTTTGTCAACTTCGGTCCTGCCGAGGCAGCCGCCTCCCTGCGCGCCGTCAAGAAAATGCGCGCCGCCGGTATCAGCTGTGAGCTTTACCCCGATACAGCCAAGCTCAAGAAGCAGATGGCCTATGCCGACAATGCTTCCATCCCCTTCGTGGCCATCATCGGCGAGACCGAGGCTGCCGACGGCACCGTTACACTCAAGGACATGGCCGGCGGTTCCCAGCAGACTCTCCCGATCGACGCTGCTATCGAGCACCTCAAATAACACCCGCAGAATAACATCCTGAATATAGTTTGCCCCGGAGTCAATCGACCCCGGGGCGCGGTTTTTTAATGGTATCAAGTATCTGAGTTATATCTCAGTATATTTTATTTACCAAGCTTGTCGGCGGCTGCATGAACCTTGTCGGAGAGGGTGTCGAGCAGGTCGCCGCTCTTGTCGAGAGCTTGCGCGGTGAAAGCGCTTGCTTTATCCTTGAGATCACCGAGCTTGTCGGTAGCTTTGTCCTTGAGATCGTTGAATTTGTCAGTAGCCTGGTCCTTGAGACTGTTGATCTTGGCCGACATGTCGGCGCCTGCTTCCTGAGCTGCTTCAATGTCGGCAGTTTCCTTGGCCTGAGCGTCTTCCTTGATTGATGCGATTTCTTCTTTGGCGGCTACGCCTGCTGCTGTGGCCGATACCTTTGCAGCTTCAGCTGCTATCTTGGCGGCTTCTTCGGCCGATTTCTGTTTCTGTGTCATAATCGATGTGTTTTTTAAGTTATGTACCATTATAACGCTCAGAGGGCCCTTAAGGTTTGATTTTACTCCATAAATTACTAACTTTGCAACGTGAAACGCGCCGCCATCCGCATTGTAGCAGCCGCGCTGCTGCTGGCTTTCGTAAACTTCACGTTTGCGAACACGCTCTTCATGCACACCCACTCCCTTGACAACGGCGCCCGCGTAACCCACTCACACCCCTACCTGCCTTCCTCCCACCACTCACATTCCGGCTCCACCCTCGACAACATAGCAGCGATGAACTCGGCAGCCGTCACGATGCGCGCGAGTCTTCCCGCCGGCTTCCATTTTGTCGGCGGCAACAGTTTTGTATCGCTGGATTTCGCTGACTGTGAGGGGACTGTATTTACGGCAAGCCTGAGCTGCTCCCTGCGCGCCCCGCCGGCCGTCTGAAAATTATTATTCCGAGACGTGACTCTTGATTATTAATTTTCAACCGGCACCGCAGTCTATCCTGTGGCGCTGCTTTCCATCTGTATAATTATGCTTAAAAATATCGCAGCTCTCTTTGCAGCTGTTTTCTTGCTGTGCATCAACTGCGCGGCCGCTCCTACCGACGCCAATATCTCAGGACATGTAGTCGACGCCGAGACCGGCGAACACCTTCCTTATTATCTCGTGCAGCTTCAAGGCACGCAGATAGCCACCCTCACCGATGCCTCGGGCCACTACGCCCTGCGTGATCTCGCTCCGGGCCATTATGTCGTCGAGGCTGTCTTCACCGGCTACAAGACGGCGACCAAGAGTGTCGACGTCCTTCCCGGTGTTACAGTCGAGGTGAACTTTGATGTCGAGCCCGATGCCTTCATGCTCGATCAGATCGTCGTCACCTCGTCCAAGAGCCAGCAAGTGCGCCGCCTCAGCCCGTCGCTTGTCAATGTCGTCCCGGGCAAGATATTTGAACTCTCGGGCGCCTGCTCCCTGGCCGACGGCCTCGGCCTTCAGCCCGGCGTGCGCGTCGAGAACGACTGCCAGAACTGCGGTTTCACCCAGGTGCGCATCAACGGCCTCGACGGGCATTATTCCCAGATACTCATGAATTCGCGTCCCGTGTTTTCGGCCCTTGCAGGCGTGTACGGTCTTGAACAGATTCCCGCCAACATGATCGAGCGCGTGGAAGTGATGCGCGGCGGCGGCTCGGCGCTTTTCGGCTCATCGGCCGTCGGCGGCACAATAAATATAATAACGCGCGACCCGGTGGTCAACTCGGCCCATGTGGCCCATACCATAATGTCCATCGGCCCCTCGGGTGCCTTTGACAACAACACGACCGTCAACGCCTCGGTTGTCACCGATAACAATAAGGCGGGAATTTTCATCTACGGCCAGTCGCGCTATCGCGACGGCTATGACCACGACGGCGACGGTTTCACGGAAGTACCGCTGCTCAATTCCCAGACACTCGGAGCCCGCGCCTTCATCCGTCCCGCCGACGCCTCGCGTCTGACACTCGAATACCACAACACCCACGAATACCGCCGCGGCGGCGACAATATCGATGACCAGCCCCACATGGCTATGGTAGCCGAGCAGGCCGAGCACAACATTCACGCCGTGGAGGCTACCTTAGATATATGGCCACGCGACCGCCGCGACCATGTGGCCGTCTTTTCGGCCATGCAGGCCATCAAGCGCAAAAGCTACTATGGCAGCGAGATGGACCTCGACACCTATGGTCGCACGGGCGATGTCACCGTCAATGTCGGCAGCCAGTGGACCCATCCCTTCACCAAGCTGCTTTTCATGCCCGCCGAGATGGTGGCCGGCATTGACTATAGCTTCAACCGCCTCCACGATGTCACCCTCGGTTATGACCACGATCTCCTGCAGAAAGTGAACATCTACAGTGCTTTCCTTCAGAACGAGTGGCGCGACGACCGCTGGGGCTTCCTCGTCGGCGCCCGTCTCGACAAGCACTCCCTCGTGCGCCGTGCAATCATCTCGCCGCGAGCCAATGTCCGTCTCAACCTCGGCGATAACATCAACCTGCGCGCCTCCTATTCCACCGGCTTCCGAGCCCCGCAGACCTACGACGAAGACCTCCACGTCGCCATTGTCGGCGGCGACCGCGTCGTAACCGTCCTCGCTCCCGACCTGAAACAGGAAAGCAGCCACAGCTTCAGCCTCTCGGGCGACTTGTATTTCCGCCTCGGAAGCGTGCAGACCAACTTCCTTCTCGAGGGTTTCTACACCACGCTCCGCGATGTCTTCGCCCTGCGTCTTCTTGATCAGCCCGACGCGGCCGGGAACGCCGTCCTTCAGCGCTACAACGGTTCAGGCGCCTATGTCATGGGCTTCAACATCGAGGCCAAGGCCTATTTCTCGAGCCACTTTGACGTCCAGGCCGGCGTGACTGTCCAGCGGTCGCGTTACCGCCACCCCGAGTACTGGAGCGAAGACCCCGATGTGGCACCCGCCCGCCGACTTTTCCGCACACCTGATGTTTACGGATACCTGACGGCCAACTGGGAGATTGTCCATGGCCTGCGGGCAGTCGCCAACGGCACCCTCACAGGCTCGATGCCCGTGCAGCACCTCGCCGGCTCGGGAACGCCGGTCGATTGCCTTGTGATGACTCCTGCGTTCTTCGATCTGTCCATCAGGCTTATATACTCCTGCAAGGCCTTCAACCGCGTGGGTTGCGACTTTACCCTCGGGGTAGGGAACATCTTCAACTCCTATCAGAACGATTTCGACCAAGGTTATCTGCGCGACAGCGGTTATATCTACGGTCCTTCGCTGCCGCGAAATATTTCAGCGGCGGTTGCTTTCAGCATCTGATTTTTGTCGGTGCTATTTGTGCTGTTTGTCTCAATTAGGCCTAAAATTTGGCCTAATTGTCTCATTTTGCAAAATATTTTGTGAAATTTACGATTTTTTGCCCAAAATTTTGTAATTTTGGGCCGTAATTTTGCCATATTAGAAGCAACTATAAACTGAACATAAAACCAATCTATTATGAAGAAAAATCTCTGGACAGGAGCAGTCGTGGCATTGGGCTTCGCGCTCGGCACGGCATCCTGTGGCGACGATCCTTCATTAAAAGAGGCCGGTACGGGCCGCATCTCTCCCCGCATCACTGTCGACTGTGATCTCATCACAGCCTCGGGAGCTTCCCGCGCCGATCGCGCCAATGAAGATGTCGTTGTGACAGTCTCGGACCTTAAGCTGAGACTGACATCGGACGACGGCTCTTTTTCACAAGAGTGGGAGTCGATCAATGATTTTGACGAGAATCAGGAGTTTAAGGTAGGCGACTACACCCTGGAAGCCTATTATGGGGATGAAAACGATATTGAAGGCTACGGCAAGCCCCACTTCCACGGCTCTCAGGATATTTCGGTCCACTATGACCGCACGACCGAAGTGTCGATGCAGGCCGCGATGAAAAACTGCCGCGTAGTCATTAAATACACCGATGCGTTCAAGGACTACATGACCGCCTACTCGGTCCAGCTCCGCACCCCCAAGGGAAAATATGTCTCCGTCCCCGGCGACGAATACAGCCCCGTGTATGTAGCCCCCGGCTCGGTAAGCGTCAATCTTTCTTACACCCGACCCAATGGCGAGGGTGCCACAATCGAGGCTGCCAAGTTTGAAGCCAAGGCCAAGACCGAGCACGTTGTCACCATCGACCTCAATGGCGGCCAGGGCAGCGAGGATGCCATCCTCAAGGTGTCCTTTGACAGCACCGTTGATCAGGAAGATGTTGAAATCGACCTTGATGACCTTGTCAACGCTCCTGCCCCCGAAATCACCCCCGAAGGCTGGGAGTCAGGTCAGTATTTTCTTGTAATCGAGAACACCTTGCCTGCAACCCCTGTGAAAGCCAACATCATGGCCTGTGGCAAGATTGCTTCCGTTACCCTCACCACCGACTCGCCCTCGCTCAAAAATGCAGGTTGGCCCTCGGTTGTGGACCTTGATCCCGCTACTCCCGAGGCAACCATCGCTAAGTTGTCGGAACTTGGTCTCAAGATGTTTGGTATCTGCAAGAACCCCGACATGATGGGTGTCATTGACTTTACCGAAGTTTTCGCAAACCTCGGTGTAAGTGCGGGTCTGACTGAAAGCAACCACAAGTTTACCCTTCAGGTTAAGGATAGTTACGGTAATCTATCTAATATCGTTGAATTTACTGTAATTTCAAATAAAGGAAGCATCAAAATTCATTCAGCTACCGCACAAATAGGACGAAAGACCATCACCGCAGAGGTTGAGTATAACGGCGAGCATAATTTGGACGATGTCACTTTCCAATTACGTAACCTTCACGGTATCTGGGATAATCTGACTCTTACCGATGTAAGGGCTGTTGATGGTAAGACAGGATTCTATGACGTTACTCTTACCTCTGCTGAAGCTATCCAGAGTTCACAAACCTTAAAGGCTACTTACGGCTCAGTATCTCATTCCTATGATATAGAAATTAATACGCCTGAATTCGAGCTCATCGCTTCGCCCAACAATACTTTTGCAAGATATGCAATATTAACTGTACACTGCGACGATGCCGATGATGCAATAGTTGCCCAAAGCCTAACCTTCACTCGAAACGGAATACCTTATGATCGCTATGAGGTTAACGGTGCGGATATTAAATTTAAATTCTTGACTCCAGCAACAAACTATACCTTTGAGGCTTCGAGTGCCAACCATTCTGCGATTGCGCAAGTCACCACAGAAGCTGCCGAGCATCTTCCCGGATGCGATCATCCCGACGACGATCCCAATGCTGAACATTCAGTCGGTTTCGGCACATGGAATGCTGAGAAGAAAAGTGATTACCAATGGCTATGGTCTACACCCGGTTGGTCAACCCTTAATGAGTTAACAACGTCGACCTATGGTACAGGATCAACCACTGACTACGCTTACCAAGCCACCTCGGGCACAATTCCTGCAAATGGTCGAAGCACACAATCAAGTACTTCAGACGGGGCTTTAGGGACCGGTAGACATGCGGACGGTCATACCGCAGGCAATCCACTACTTTACAAAAACAGGCAAAATAGTGGCTCAAACGCCGCGCTTATTAGAACTGTTGGTTGGGGAAAGGGCAATACAGCCCACATTGGAACAAGTTCCAATCAAGGTTTCGGAACTTGCCAGAACAAGACTCCGGGCGAACTCTATTTAGGTTCCTATAACAATGGCCCCATATATGGTATCGATTTCACTTCACGTCCGTCGGAGCTGAAGTTCTATTATCACTACGATCCTGCCAAGGCCGGTAACGGTGACTATGGTACTGCAGAAATCCATGTTTATGATGAAGACGGTGTTGAAATTTCTCATAGCGAAGTACTTCACCTTTCGGAGCGTGCTTCAGACCGCTGGATCGACACTTCCAAGAAGATGCCTTACACATTGGCCACCATTCCCATTACCTATGAAAGAGGTGCCAACAAGGCTGCCCGCATTAGTATTATCTTCCGCTCTACCCGTCCCGACCAAAATGAGAATCCGGCTCTTAACAGCAATAATACCACTTATTGGAATACTCCCGGCGGTAACAATCGTTCCGGAGGCGAGTATGTAGGCTCGGAACTCTACATTGACGATGTGCAATTAATCTATTAATGTCTGAAAAACATGAAACTGATGAAAACCAATATATTTTCACTATTTTTAGCTGTCATCGCCTGCGTGGGGCTCGCCTCATGCCACGATGACCATTGGGGCCCCTATGGTCCCGGCGCTGAAGGATCGGTTTCTTTCTCGTCGATGAGTGTTGACGTGGATGATGCGGAGACCGAGGTGTCACGTGCCGGGGTTTCGGTCGATACTTTCAACGTTGTAATCACTGACAGGAAAACCGGAAAAGTACACGGCAAATATGAATATGTAGACATGCCCGAGGTAGTGACTCTTCCCGTTGGCGACTACACAGTCTCGGTTAAGAGCTGCGATAAGCAGCCTGACGCTACATTTGATGCTCCTTATTATGTAGGCTCTGCTGACTTCTCCATAGAAGCCGGTAAAATTACCGAGATCGGCTGCATCCTCTGCAAGTTCATGAGCATCAAGGTGACCATCAAATACACCAAGGAGCTTGCCGCTAAGCTCGGCAGTGACGCCCATGTCAAGGTTGTGGCCAATGAAAATGGTACTCTCGACTTCGCTTATAATGAGACACGCTCAGGATATTTCGAGGCTGTCGAAGGAAGTCCGACACTCGTTGCAGAATTCTTCGCTACAATTAACGGTAACGACGTTTACTGTATTAAGAGTTTTACCAATGTTGCGGCCGGTCAACATTATATAATCACCTTCTCGATCAAGAACGGTTCAAGCACTATTCCCGATGAATTCGGCCAGATCAGCCAGTCCGGTATCAGCATCGACGCCGATATCGAGCATCAGGACGTAGGCAGCAATACTCAGATTACTGACCCCTCCGGCTCAGGTTCGACTCAGCGTCCCGGCGAAGAAGAATGGCCCGATGATCCCACTCCTCCCGGTCCCGGTCCCGACCAACCCGGCGAAGATCCGATTAAATTAGTGACCGATCTCAACGTGGCACCTCAGACCAATCCCGTAGAGGCTGGAAAAGAATACGTAGTGAATATATCGGCCACTCATCGTGTTGAAAATCTTATTGTTAAAATCGAAACAACCAATGAGGAATTCCGTGAAACCGTAGAGAATATGAGAATTACTGAATTCGATATGGCTCATCTTGATGCTTCGCTTAAGGAAACGCTTACTACTGTAGGACTCGAAGGTCTGGATGCAATCTATGGTGAAACTTCTGTGCCTTTCGACCTTTCAGGCCTCATTCCGTTACTCGTTAGCTTTGAAGGCACCCATACATTTACGATTGAGGTTACGGATCAGGCAACTCCTGCAAACACTAAATCCTTGTCGCTCATCTTCATTGCCGAATAATTATGAAATCTACATTTAAATACATATTAGCATCGTTGCTCGTGGCCGCGACTTTGTCGGGCTGCCGCGAAGATGAGAATCCGGTTTCCGACGGTGAAGGTATTCTGCACTTGAGCGCCAACGTGAACTCCAACGTGCAGATTATCAGTCGCGCCGAGCTCAGCAGCGAGGAAGAAGAAGCTCTGGCCGAGAGCGCCATCATCTGGATCTCCAACTCCCAGGGCTTGATACATGAATATATCGGAGCGTCGCAAGTGCCCACGGCCCTGCGTCTGCTTGCCGGTCATTATACAGCCGAGGCATGGGTAGGCGACTCGGTGCCTGCTTCCTGGGACAAAACTTTCTATAAATCGGGCTTCCAGGGCTTCGACATCCAGGCGGGCAACAGCACCGAGGTTGCACTTACCTGCAAGGTTGCCAACACGCTTGCTTCAGTCTCTTATTCAGAAGGCGTGCTCGAGGCTCTCTCGTCGCCCGTTATGACCGTGGGACTCGAAGACGGCATCACCGACGGCAGTCACTCTCTCGTCTTCGACGAAACCAATCAGGATGCCAAGGGCCGCTTCATGATCAACTCCCGCACAAAGGGTCTCGCATGGACGCTTACCGGCGAGCAGGCCGACGGTGTCACTTACACCAAGTCGGGCCTTATCGAGAATATCAAGCCTGCTACCGAATATATCCTCCGGGTCAACTTCACTGCCCAGGATCCTACCGTAGGCGGAGCCTACTTTGAGGTCGTTGTTGAAGAAGAACCTGTCGGTGAAGAAACTAAGGTTGAAGTCGTTCTCCCGCCTACGATTGTCGGGATGGGTGAATTTTACAATAGCAACACTTTCCGAGCCGAGGAAGGCAAGGTCGGTCGCAAGTCAATTTTTATCTCGGCCGGAGTGGCTCTCGAAGAAGTGATAGTCACTGCAAGTGACATCGCCCCGATAATCGGCAGCGAGAACATTGAGTTGCTCCATGCCCACAATTCCTTCCAGACTCAGCTTCATGACAAAGGTTTCAATTGGGTTTACTACCAGGAGGAACCTGAAGATCAAGAATATCCGTCCTCGCTTCGCATCAATCTCGAAGAAGAGTTTGCCGACGCCTTGACAGAGGGTGACCACGTTTATGAAATCACTGCTATCGACGTCAAGGGCAAGACTTCAACTGCCACTTTCACCATCAGCGTGACCAACGCTCCCGTTGCGACTTCTCCCGTCAACGAGTCTTCAATCTCCTACACAAGCGCTACCCTCGAGGGTACTGTGCTGAAGACAGCATCGGAATATGGCTTCATGCTGCGCGAGGTTTCCGCCTCGCGTTCCTACGAAGACTGGACCCGCGTTCCCGCTACTGTCAGCGGCACGCGCATCTATGCTCAGGTCAATGATCTGAAGGCCGGTGCTACTTATGAATATAAAGTGTATGCCGACGAGTTTGAATCGAGCGAAACTACAACATTTGCTACCCGCGCATATCCTCAGCTCCCCAATGCAGGATTTGAGGACTGGAATACCTCGGCAACTCCCTATCTAATCTACAGCGGTAGCGCCGACAACATGTTCTGGGACAGTGGTAACCACGGTTCTGCAACCCTGAAAAAGAACGTTACTGTTCCCGACGCCTCTATTAAACACTCAGGCAACTACTCTATAAAACTTGCATCGGAGTATATTGTTGCTAAGTTTGCAGCTGGCAACGTCTTTATCGGTAAGTATCTTGCTACGGACGGTACCGACGGTGTCCTCGGTTGGGGCCGTCCTTGGGAAACACGTCCTAAGGCAGTGAAACTTTGGGTTAAATATTCACCGGTCGCAGTTACGCAAGATAGTCCTTCTTATGACAAACTCAAGAAAGGTGATATGGACAATGGTATCATCTATGTTGCGCTGCTATCGGATGCCACAGTTGAGGCTACCGATAGTAAAGGCAAATCATATGGTAACTGGCCCGTTGTGGTGAAGACAAAGTCTTCGCAGCGTACACTGTTTGATAAGAACGGTTCAAATGTTATCGGTTATGGCGAAATTGTATTTACCGAAGCTACTGCAGGTAACGATATGATTCAAATTACCATCCCCATCGACTACAAGAGCGACGCACCCGTGAAGAACATCATGATGGTAGGTTCGGCCTCAATCGGCGGTGACTACTTCGTCGGTGGCAACGGCTCGACCATGTGGCTCGACGATATCGAACTCGTCTACGAATGATAATTATTTAATTCTAATAGTAAAGGGTCCGTCGCATGACGGGCCCTTTGTTTTGAACCCTTCCGCGGTGTTTCTTGTTTTAATTAAAAAAGTAAAACATATAATATTTTCAACCATGGATAAGAAAGAACTTGACGAAAAAGCTCTCCGCGACTATCCCGGAGCAGAAACTGACACCGCCGATGACGAAAAGGTCACACGCAAGGAAGTCGAGCAGCAGACCTGCGAGATGAACAACAATCCCCGAAACAACGACCTGCAGATGCCCTGAACGGCCGGCTGTCGATTTTAATAGAAGTTAGTATTTAAAACGTCCTGTCACGATTTCCGTGGCGGGACGTTTCACTTTTCACAATTCGCATCTGTCCCGCCGACGGCTTTACTTTAGACTTAAATAAATTGGAGATTTGTAAAAATGTCTGTAACTTTGTAGTCCGATTACTATGATTAAACGTCAATTATATTGGTTTATATGAGATTCGTTATTAAGACGATTATATTGGGCGTATTATTGTCGATGGCAAGTTGCGGTGCATCAAAAAAGGTTCCTTATATTGTAGATGCCGAGACTCTGCCGGCTGAACTTCTTTCTGAAACTACACACGTTAACGATCCGACGCTCTCTCCCGGCGACCTCTTGAATATCGAGGTTACGGCATCAGACATGCAAGCCGTCGTTCCTTTCAATAAGGGCATGTATATCAACGAGCAGGGAAGCATCTTCCGCATGCAGGCATCGTCGACGACCTATAGCTCCAATCTTGACGTGTCGACCGACTATTATCTTATCAATCAAGACGGCTCGATCTATTTTCCCATCCTCGGAAACATCCAGGCCGCCGGAAAGACAAAGCTCGAGCTCGCCCAGGAAATTACGGACAAGATCTATCCGCAGTATATCAAGGAGAAGCCGAAGGTAGAGATACGCCTGATGAACTTCCGCGTGGTCGTTACGGGCGCTGTGCGCAATCCCGGCATTTACCAGAGCCACAACGAGCGCATGAACTTCTTCGAGGCCATCGCTCTCGCCGGCGACCTCGACATCAAGGGCGACCGCGAGAATATCCTGCTCTACCGCACCAACAGCGACGGAACGCGCGAGGTCCACAAAATCGATATCAATGACAAGAATTTCCTGCTCTCGCCCTACTTTGGCCTGCAGCAGAACGATGTGATCTATGTTGCGCCCAACAAGTCCATGGCAAGCAACGCCTGGCAGCTCAACCCCGGCGTGTCGGCCGCAATCACATTTGTCGGCGGTATGTCGTCGCTCGCATCGCTCGTTATAGGCATCGTTAATCTCACCAAAAACTGATGGCAATGCTCGAAGATATTAAAATGGATCTCGCCAAGGGCGTGAATCCTATCGAGGATGCCCTTGACACGACAGGGCTTATCCTGGACTATCTGGCCAATTGGAAGTGGTTCGTGATCAGCATTGTCGCCTTTCTGATCGGAGCATATTTTTATATCGCGACCATTGTTCCGGTGTATCAGGTTAACGCCTCGCTATATCTCAATAACGCCGATACCCAGAACACAAGCTCGATGTTTGCGCTGAATCCCAACAATCCGCTCCTCGATATGAAAAACTATATCGACGAGACCGAGGTGGAGATTCTCAAATCGCGCAACAATGTGATCCAGATCGTCGATTCGCTGAAACTCGCCTACAGCTATTGGCGCGTGGGCAGCTTGCGCAATACTCCCCTGTACAACGACAAGGCTGTCGTGGCCGAGATGGATTCTGTCGATCTTTACCAGTTGACCAGTGCCATCATTGTCGAAATCAGCAACGGCAGCGAGGAAGGGAAGTTTGACATCCACGCTCAGACAAAGCTGGAGGATGAAAAGGATGAGAAGGACTTCGAGGACGTTTCACTTCCTTTCTCCTTTGACCTCGTCCAGGGAACGGTGAAACTTTCCCGGGTCGCACAGATTCCCGAACTCGACGGAACCGAGAAAATCGTGATCAACAATCCCCGCGTGGTTGCCCGCCGCGTATCGGACGGTCTCGACATGGGATTTGCCGAGAATTCACAGACTATCGTGCGCGTCGCCTACAACACCGTGGTTCCCCGCGAGGGCATCGACATCATCAATGCCCTGATTGACTTTTACAACCGCCAGATTATCGAGGACAAGAACCGCTCGGCCGTCCAGACCGAGGCTTTCATTCTCGATCGTCTCATAATGATCAGTGACGAGCTGAACGACGTGGAGCAGCGCCTGCAGGAGTATCGCCAGGCCCACAATATCAGCGACCTCCAGCTTCAGGTTGTCAGCAGCATCAACGCCACCCAGGAATCTCAGAAAGAACTCGCTTCCCTGGATGCCAAGGAGACTCTCATTACAGACATCGAGAGGATCATCCGCCAGTCTGATAAATTTGAGCTGCTGCCTGCCGTGTCGACTGATCCTACGCTGAACAATATCATTATAGGCTATAATGCCAAGGTGTCGCGCCTCAACAAGTTGCTCGAAACCTCCACGACAGACAATCCCCTGGTGCGCACCCTTCAGGAAGACCTCACCCGCAGCAAGGCCGATATTCTTCAGAACGTAGCTTCGGTAAAGAATTCAATACACAACCACCGCAGCAACGTGGCCGCTATCAAGGGCCGCAACAGCAGCCAGCTCTCGGCTCTTCCCCCGATCGACAAGGGACTTCAGGAAATCTTCCGCGAGCAGCAGGTGAAAGTTAATATCTACACTTTCTTGCTCCAGAAACGCGAGGAAATAGCGCTCCAGAAGACTCTCGCCACTCCGACAGCGCGCCTTATCGATGATCCCGACCTGGTCAAGACGCCCGTGTCGCCCCGCAAGGCTTGGATCTATATTTTCGCTTTCATTATCGGTGCTCTGCTGCCGGCCGCCCTCATCTTCCTCAAGCGAATGATTTTCCCTGTGTTCAAGGATCAGCAGGAGCTGCAGCGACTCACCTCGGTACCCGTCATCGGTGAAATTGCCGTCGACAAGAGCAAGGATGGCCGCGATATCGTCGTAGGCAGCAACGTGACGACGGCGATTGCCGAGCTCTTCCGCCTGCTGCGCAACAACATCGGTTTTACGAAGAACGGCGCCGAGAAGAAAGTTATCCTCGTGACGTCGTCCATCTCGGGCGAGGGCAAGACCTTCGTCTCGACCAACCTCGCCATGACTTACGCTCTCACGGGCAAGAAAGTGGTGGTCGTCGGTCTCGATATCCGCCGTCCCGTGCTTGCCCATAAGTTCGGGCTGAGCAACCGCCGCGGCGTGACGTCCTTCCTCTCGGGCCAGGTTGAAAATCTTGACTCGCTTATCCACAGGAGCCAGCTCAACGAGAATCTCGATATCATTCCCGCAGGTCCCGTTCCGCCCAACCCCAACGAGCTTCTCATGAGCGACAACATGAAGAGGATGATCGAGATGCTCAGGGAGCGCTATGACTACGTCATTCTCGACACGGCTCCTATCGGCATTATCTCCGACACGCTGCTGATTATCAAGTACAGCGATATCCAGCTCTATGTGAGCCGTGCGTCCTATTCGACAAAGCGCTGCCTGCGTGTACTCCACGATGCCATCAGCAACCAGCGCCTGCAGGATGCTTATATTGTTCTCAACGGTGTCGACGTGACCTCGGGCTCTTATAGCTACCGCCGTTATGGCTACTACTCGCGCAGCGGCGGCTCGACCTACGGCTACGGTTATGCCTCGGGTTACGGTTACTCATCCCAGCCAAATGAACCCAAACAAAAAAATCATAAAAACTCAAGCAATTAACCCTAAATTCTAATCGTATGAAAAAATTTATCGCCGAAGGTATCGGCACCATGTTTCTCGTAATCCTGGCCTGCGGTAGCGCAGTCCTCGCCGGCCCCTCGATCGGCGTGCTCGGCATCGGTCTCTGCTTTGGCCTCGTTCTTCTGGCTCTTTGCTACACAATCGGTGGCGTTTCGGGTTGCCATGTCAATCCGGCCGTTTCCTTCGCAATGTTCCTCGCAGGTCGCATGAAGGGAGGCGAATGTGTAGGTTACATCATCTCTCAGCTCATCGGCGCAACAATCGGCGCAGGTTTCCTCTATGTCCTCACCCGCATGGGCATTGACTACAACTACGGCGGCACAACGGCTATTTCCAACAGCTTCCTTGCTACCAACGTTTTACAGCCCGGCGCTACTTCCATGATGGCACTTCTGACCGAAGGCCTCCTCACCTTCTTCTTCGTTCTTGTTGTGCTCGGCGCTACCGATGCCAAGGTTAATTTCAGCAAGTTTGGCGGTCTCGCCATCGGTCTGGCACTCGGCCTCGTTAATATTGTCGGTATTCCCGTTGATAATTGCTCGGTTAACCCGGCCCGTTCGTTCGGCCCTGCCGTTTTTGATTGCACTGCATGGGGCGACTTCTGGATCATGGTTGTTGGCCCGGCAGTCGGCGCAATTCTCGCCGCCCTCGCCTGGCGTGCCATCAGC
Organism: uncultured Bacteroides sp.; assembly: GCA_964454365.1. Classification (GTDB taxonomy): domain Bacteria; phylum Bacteroidota; class Bacteroidia; order Bacteroidales; family Muribaculaceae; genus CAG-873. Next base: position 16,932 of record CAYVTB010000010.1, read on the forward strand.
GGCGCCCAGGAGCCTATCGAATAAGTGATTATACCATAAAACAGAGCCGCGCGGTCAACGTTGACCGCGCGGCTCTGTTTTACATTCGGTGGCTTCAGTCAACCCGCAGGATGCCGAGTGCGGCTGCGAGATTGAGCAGCTCGGCAAGGCAGGTCTTGGCGTCGGATGGGTCGGCTTTCTTTCCGTCTATCGTGAGTTCGTCGTCGGGAATCGCTGTGCAGTCGATCGCCGCGAGGACCACGGGGAGCGATTCAAGCATAGGCGAGTTGAGTTGCTGGGGGCTCAAGTCGGAGGTGTAATGCCTCAACATCAAGCCGAGAAGGCTCAGGAAGCGTGCCCGCTGCTCAAACATCCCGCCGGTGATTGGCAGTGTGTCAATCGCCTGCAGGCTCGCCGTCGAGGTCATCAGCATGAGATAACTCATGTCGCCGCGATACTCTTTCCGCGAGGTCATGCCATAGATGTCGGCAGTGCAGCACGACAGCAGGCCGCAGGACAGTGCATCCGAGGCGAGCGAAACAAACATCAGGGCGCTGACGTGCATAGTAGCCCAGAACATGAAGCGCCGCCTCGGTTCCGATTCCGAGTCATGAAGATGGGCTCTCAGGCGCCCGTCGGCCATGGCAAGCTCGTTGCCCGAGAAGCGCACGGCTCCCGCACGGTCGCCGCTTTCAACCAGGCGCGACCATTCTTCAAGAGATACTTTCTGAGTGTCATTCATAACGGTGTCAAAGTTACGGAAAAAATTGCTAACTTTGCACCGATGTTAGGAATAAAACGACTTGACACCTTCATGCTGCAACGGTTCCTGCCGCTGCTGGTGATGACGTTTTTTATCTGCCTGTTCGTCGTGCTGATGCAGTTCCTGTTCCGCATGATCGACGACCTGGTCGGTAAAGGGCTTAGCTTTGACGTCCTCGGCGAGCTGTTTTTCTATGCGTCGCTGACGATGGTCCCTACGGCTCTCCCGCTTGCAATCCTCCTTGCGTCGCTAATGGTCTTCGGCAACCTCGGCGAGAAGCTCGAGCTGACGGCGATGAAGGCTGCCGGCATTTCGCTGTTCCGTATCATGCGTCCGCTCATTGTCCTCATGGTGGCAATTGCCATAGGAGCATTTTTCTTCCAGAACGATGTGCTTCCCGTGGCGCAGTCCAAGATGTGGACGCTGATGCTTTCCGTGAGGCAGAAGACGCCCGAGGTGGAAATTCCCGAGCGCCTGTTTTACGACGAGATTCCCGGCATGAATCTCTTTATCGAGAAGAAAAATCCCGAGACCGGCATGCTCTACGGCATGATTATTTATGACCTGAGCCGAGGCAACGAGAACGCCCGCATTATTCTTGCCGACTCCGGGAAATTTTCCTTTACCGAGGACAAGACGCGCCTTTTTCTTCAGCTCCATAGCGGCGAGCTCTTTGAAAATCTCAATGATAACACGATGGGTATCGGCACGACCGGCTACATGCCGTTCCGTCGCGAGGCTTTCACCGACAAGCAGATATATTTCCCGTTTGACGCCAACTTCAACCGCATGGACGAGAGCGGCATCCGCTCCCAGTACGTCGGGCAGAATATTGCGCAGTTGCGCCATTCGATAGACTCGATAGGGCGCCGCGTCGATTCCATCGGCAATATTTACAGTAACGACCTGCGCACGGCTTCCTATGTCGGCGTGATCAATTATTCGAGTACCTATGATTCTACAGGCCATCAAGTGCTGGAGTCGAGACATGCCGATGAAAACGTCATGCGCGCAGTAGAGTCCATGCCGCCGATTGACATTGATTCGGTATTCAACTCGCCCTCGGCCGCCTATGCCAAGACCTATCTCGGGCAGGCCGTTGCCGATGCTCGGCGCTCACGTCAGGAACTTGAGTACAAGACACTGATGCTCACTGAGCAGGCCAAACTCATGCGTCGCCATGATATAGAGATGCAACGCAAGTTCACCTTGTCGTTTGCCGTGCTTGTGTTCTTCTTCATCGGTGCCCCCCTCGGCGCGATCATCAAGAAGGGCGGTATCGGCACGCCGCTGGTTATCTCGGTGTTCTTGTTCATTGTCTACTTCATCTTTGACAACATGGGCTACAAGATGGCCCGCGACGGTAAGCTCCCTGTATGGCAGGGCATGTGGCTCAGTACCGTGGTACTCCTGCCGCTTGGTATTTTTTTTACCATCAAGGCTATCGACGACTCGGCAGTGTTCAATATCGACGCTTACCGCAATTTCTTCCGGCGCCTCTTCGGCATCCGCAGCAAGCGCTCGCTTGAGATGAAAGAAATCGTGATGAACGAGGTTGACATAACACATGCCCTCGACTTGCTTGAAGCTTATCAGACCGCCCTTGCCGGCGCCAAGACTGCAGTCGCGCGCCGCCCGGCGCCATTGCGTCGCCTGCCGAGCAAGGCTGTCAGACGCCTGCGGGAGCCCCTCAACGAGCTCGTCGACTATCTGAGCAATTCAACTGATAAATATGTTATCAGTCTCATAAACGAATATCCTTTTGAGCCGCGTTACAAGGACATTCCTCATCTGGAGGATGTGACGGGCCGACTTATAAAAATTTACACTCCCGGAGAGGAAAATTCATAAAAACAATGGACGACAAGATTAAACTTGACTCTATCGAAGAAGCTATCCACGACTTCCGCCAGGGCAAAATGGTGATAGTCGTCGATGACGAAGACCGTGAAAATGAAGGCGACCTCATCGTGGCCGCCGAGAAGATAACCCCCGAGCAGGTTAATTTCATGCTCAAGAATGCGCGCGGCGTCCTCTGCGCGCCAATCACGATTGACCGTTGCCGCGAGCTCGGCCTTCCCATGCAGGTCGACGACAACACGTCGGTGCTGGGAACTCCGTTCACCGTGACCGTCGACAAGCTCGAGGGCTGTTCGACTGGCGTGAGCATCCACGACCGCTGCGCCACAATCCGCGCGCTCGCCGATCCCTCGAGCACGCCGGAGACATTCGGTCGCCCGGGACACATAAATCCCCTTTACGCCCAGCCCCAAGGCGTCCTCAAGCGCTCGGGCCACACCGAGGCTGCCGTCGATCTCGCCCGTCTTGCCGGCCTCGAGCCTGCCCATGCTCTGATCGAAATCATGAGTGGCCACGGCGCCATGGCTCGCCTTCCCGAGCTGCGTCGACGTGCCGACGAGTGGGGAATGAAGCTTGTATCAATCCGTGACCTTATATCATATCGTCTCAAGCATGAGCAGCTTGTAGAGCCCGGTGTCGAGGTCGATATGCCTACAGTCTATGGCCATTTCCGTCTGATTCCTTTCCGCCAGAAAGACAACGGCCTTGAACATATCGCAATCATCAAGGGCGATGTGGCCGACGGAAAGCCCGTACTCGTGCGTGTCCACTCGTCATGCGCTACAGGTGATATTTTCGGATCCTGCCGCTGCGACTGCGGCGAGCAGCTCCACACCGCGCTCCGCATGATTGAAAAAGAAGGCCGCGGCGCCGTAATCTACCTCAACCAGGAAGGGCGCGGGATCGGACTCATGGATAAGATCAAGGCCTATAAACTTCAGGAAGAAGGACTGGACACCGTCGAGGCAAATATTCATCTCGGACATGCTGCAGATGAACGCGACTACGGGGTAGGGGCTCAGATTCTCAACCTTTTAGGTATCTCTAAGATGCGCCTGATGACAAACAATCCCGTCAAGCGCCGCGGACTCGAAGGCTTCGGCCTTGAGATAGTTGAAAATGTACCTATAGAGATTACGCCCAACGAGTATAACCGTCGCTACATGGCCACCAAAAAATCGCGCATGGGCCACAACCTCTCCAAAGTCTGAAAGTGTTTAATGAATAAGGAGGCCGATATGTTTACTTACATATCGGCCTCCTTATTCATTTACATCAGCGAGACAAACCATTCTTTGTCCGGGGCGTCGGAAGCCATTATCTTGCTTTTAAGGCGCAGACGTCTCATATAGAAGTTCTTCAGCTGGATGTCGGTCAGGATGCAGATTGTCCTTGCAGATAGCCCTGAGTACAGGTAGATAAGCAATGTTCGTTCTACATCCGTGAGCGCGGGCAGTTGCTCCGATACTTTTGTTATGATGTTGTCGCAACAGGTATTCAGCGTCTTTTCCAGGCGAGCCAATTGCTCCGAAGACTTTAAATTTTCAATTTCCTGTTCAACTCTGGTATAAATGCTTTTCCTTAAGAAATTGGTGTCGGCCTTTTCAAAGTATTCATAACACAGCTGGTTGATTGTATTAAAATTATTGCGCATTAAATCAGTTATTTTAGATTTCAGCTGGCGGTTGCTCATTTCATTTTCAGAGATAAGAGCGAGCAGCTTATCCATCTGAGCCGCCTGCAGGCGCTTAAATCTCTTGAAATATAAAAATACCCCTAAGCCGATAATCAGACAGATTGCCAATATGCAGCCTATTATGACATAATTTCTATTTCGTGTCTTTTCAAGATTATGCTCTGTCTCGGCCAATTCGTCGTTAAGAGAGTCAATTATCGGTTTATATTTTACAGCCGCTCTTTTATCCTCGCTTGCATAGAGGGTGAAATTTCCTTTATTGGTAAATATTACGATTGAGTCATCTTCAAAGAAATGCGCGTTAAAAGGGAACTTATGTGTTATATATACATGGTCAATTCTATGCTTGTCAGTTGAGTCTCCAACATGCACATGAAACGGTGACAATAACTGTAGCGGATGAACAGTATCGTCTGCCTCGGGATCTTCCTTGTAAAAAAGGGCACCGTTAATATCAAGCTCGGCTCCTCTTAACATTATCTTATAACCGACTGTAGTGGCACCTCCGAAGTTATGATATGTTTCTAACTTAAACTCGATTGGCGGAAGTTCCCTGCTGTATATAGTGTCAAGAAATGTAGTGGTTTTGACTGTGTTATTATTGGTGTCGATATTGCCCATGCAGATTACAGGCAATATCGACAGCAATAGAGCAATTATTCCTTTAAGTATTTTCATACAACAAAGTTAAGTAATATTTTACATACGGTCGTAATCCTCGGCGTTATCGAGCTCTGAATATTTCTTTTTTACAAATGTGAAGCTATATGTCGCCGTGAGAATTACGCCGCGTGTATCATAATGGTTGCGTCGGGTTCTGTACAGATTGGGCGAGTAGGAGGACCAGTAAGGGGTCACGCTGCGTGCCAGTATGTCATTTACTGTAAGTCGCAGGGACAGTCTGTTTTTAAGCAGTCTGAGATTCCCTCCGAAGGATATATTGCATGAATAACCAACATTCCGGTTGTCAACAAGTTGTGGCGATGCATAAACTCCGGTGGCAAAAACACTGAAATTTGACCGTATGTTATAACTTGCATTGAGATACACCATTGCAAAGAGTTTATTTTTCTTCTGCAGTTCATCAAGATAGTAATACTCGGTATGACTTCTTTTAAGTTCCATGCTGGTATATAACCGGAGTTTATTGGCAATGTTCAGATTGTAATTGGCATTTAAAGTGAGGTAGTAATTCCCTGACATATTGACCGGCTTTACCAGGAAATAATCTGTATCATCTATTGGTGTGGTTATTTCGGCAATACTGTTTCGCACAGAAGTGTATTCCGCCACAAAGGAAACTGCCGGAAGATTGAACACCAACGCCAGATTGTGACGACGGGGAATTTTAAGGTCGGGATTACCTGTTTCATAATAAATCAAGTCTGTCAGATTTATCGCAGGGCTTAATTCTGAAAAACTCGGCAATGAATAATTATACTTGTAATAGATGTTCATGGCAAATTTCTTGGAAAAGCGATGGTAAACTGATAGTTGAGGAACCACGTTAAAATATGATTTTTCAAATCGCGAGTCTGCTGTATTTATTAAAGAGTTGTTCTTCTGGTTTTCGTATCTCAATCGGACTCCGGGTGATATACCGTACCCATTAATATTCCAACTTGAAGAATAGTAGACTTCGCCCCATGAAACGGAGCCGTCCACTTTTTGCAAACCCATGAAAGAATAATCGGCATTTGATCGGTTTTCAGAACGGCCACCGTAAATACCCACGCTTTGATCATACTCATTCAGGAATTTCCAGGAATAGTCACCTTGAAATGTCCACATATTATATTGGGTCTTGTTCTTGTTTATCTCGCTGAGACTATTTTCCGGCATCATATAGACTCCTTCTTCCGAACTCGTCTGTTTGTGATTATAAGTAGCTGATAAGTTTAAACTTGAATTGGTGAAATCATGAGTATATGAAGCGAGTAAGGTGAGATTGATTGGAACCGATGAATTTCTGGAGTCATAATTTGTCAGCTCGGAGATGTCATTTCTCGTAGTGGTAAGTTCGCTGATAAAGTCTCTGTGACGTGAGCTTCGGCTGCCCGAATATTCTATCTGAAGTTCATCTGCGTCCGATGGATGGTAGGTACAACCTACAAGCCAGTCCCAGCGTGAAGTGTGAATTAGATCCTTTTGATAATTACTGACCTCGCGCAAAAGTAGTCCTTCCCTGGAATAAATTGCCTCGGTAGCGACGGAAGACTGCCTGCCGTTTCCATTACTGTAGCCGGCCGATGCAAGGACGTCAACCTTACCGAATGTGCCGAAAGCATTTGCTGTGAGTCTATTGCTGAACCGGTTCATTTGAGTGGCTCTTTCGATAATTGTTGCGTTTACCATGTCTTTAAGTGGCACGGCAGTCGTTATTTTAATGACCGCGGTGGTTCCGGTCGGATATTCCGCGCCCGGGGCGCGAATTATCTCGATCTTTCTTACCATGTTTGACGACAAGGCAACCAGCCTGGATTTGTCTGTTACTTTTGTTCCGTTGATATATATAAGAGGAGCGCCTGAAACACCGAATACCTGTATATTCTCATTTGGATCCAGGGATACACCCGGCACCCATGCCATCATATCAAGCATAGTCCCTGCATCGGCCAGATCACTGCCTTGGATGTTTGTGATGGTGTAATTCATTCCGTCTTCATTTATTTTCACTTTTTGGGCAGTAACAACAATTTCATTGAGTAATTGTGGTGCCTGCTCTGGTGTTGCTTGTTGGGAGGCCGGCTGATTTTGTGCAACCGAGGTAATCATCCCGGCAGCGATGAAGAATAATTTTACAAATGATTTAAGCATAATATTAACATATTAACGGAATTTTATTGCAAAATTAATCGTAATCGACACTTTTTTCAATACACATAAGGAAGGCATTATGCTACATTGTGATTTTTAAAAATCTTATATTTAGTGTATTAATTGATTCTATTTTGAATTAGTGTCTACAAATGCCTCAAGGAATCCACATGCTGTTTAATGCCCTTTCATTTGATACTTTTTGTCGCACGAAATATAATTATTTGCCGCAATAGAGTATTATATTTAAAAATAAGTGTTAACTTTGCGGCGGAATTGGGAGTCGGAAGACCTCCGTCCGAGAGATCATTAACATAAATAGGGGTGCGCCCGCGGCAGCGTGGGAGCTGAGATTATACCCTTTGAACCTGAACCGGTTAGTACCGGCGTAGTGAAATTTTTAAGATGAAGAAAAACCTTCTGAAAGGCGTGGCCGCGCTTGCCGTGGTATCGCCCGTGGCTGCATTTGCCGGCGACGCAGCAGCCGACTCGTCGCAGGTAGTGAGCCTGCGTGACATTGAAGTAGTGGCCAACCGTGCCGGCGAGCACACGCCGGTGGCATTTACTAACTTTACGGCAGCAGATATTGCCGCAGCCAACGATGGCCGCGATATTCCCTTTATGATTCAGTCAACCCCCTCGGTGGTTGTCACCGGCGATGCCGGTGGCGGCATAGGCTATTCGTCAATCAGAGTTCGCGGTACGGATCCTTCGCGCATCAATGTGACCGCCAACGGTATTCCTATCAACGATGCCGAGAGCCACAATGTCTATTGGGTGAATATGCCCGACCTGGCTTCCTCCCTGCGCGACATTCAGATTCAGCGCGGTGCAGGTACATCGACCAGCGGTGCAGGAGCTTTCGGAGCAAGCATAAATATGATCACCGATGCGCCGGGCTATGATCCCTCGGCCGAGGTTGCCGTTTCCTACGGTTCCTATAACAGTAATCGTGAAACGGTAAAAGTCAACTCGGGCCTTTTCGGTGACCACTGGAGCGTGGATGCCCGTTTTTCTCACATCGGGTCTGACGGTTACATTGACCGCGCTTTCTCAAAAATGTGGAGTTATATGGGGCAGCTTGCCTATGTTGGTGACAAGACTACCGTGCGCCTGCTCGCTTTTGGTGGCAAGGAACAGACCTACATGGCCTGGGACTATGCCTCCAAAGAAGACATGGAGAAGTACGGCCGTCGTTATAACCCTTGCGGTGAATATACGGCAAGCGACGGTTCGATAGCCTATTATCCCAATCAGTATGACAACTTCATCCAGCACCACATCCAGCTCCTTGCCGGGCAGACCCTGAGCGACAACTGGCGTCTTAACGTGGCGCTCCATTATACAAAGGGTGACGGATACTACGAGCAGTACAAGACGCGTCGCACCCTTGTTGAATATGGGCTCGAGCCTTTCTTTACCGCCGATGGCGAGGAGGTCAAGAAAAGCGACCTCGTGCGCCTCAAGTTCAACGACAACGACTTCGGCGGCGGCATGTTCAATCTCAACTATACCGGTAAGCGCCTCAATGCGGTTATCGGAGGTGCGGCCAACTGGCATCGCGGTAACCACTTCGGTCAGGTTGCATGGGTACGCAATTATGTTGGCGCCATTGACCCCCTGCAGGAGTATTATAATAATGTAGGCCGGAAATTTGACTTCAATATTTATGGCCGTGCCGATATAGATATTACCCGCAACTTATCGGGCTATGTCGATCTGCAGTACCGCCACATCCGCTATTCAATTAGAGGTATAAGCGACAACTACGATTGGAATACCGGGACAGGTGCTACTCTTGACGTGCTGCGCAACTACAATTTCTTCAACCCCAAGCTCGGCCTTTCATATACTGAGAAGGGACATCGCGCTTATGCCTCCTGGAGCGTCGCTCACAAGGAGCCTGTCCGCGATAATTTCACCGATGGCGATCCTCAGCATTATCCCACTGCCGAAAGATTATTTGACTACGAGGCCGGTTACTCCTTCAGCGGAAAGATCTTCACTATAGGAGCCAACCTTTATTACATGGACTATAAGGATCAGCTTGTAGTCACCGGACAGCTCTCTGATACCGGCAATCCTCTCAGTGTAAACGTGCCCGACAGCTATCGCGCCGGTATTGAACTGCAAGGCGCTCTGAAGCCTGTCAAATGGTTTGAATGGACATTGAACGCCACATTCTCGCGCAACCGCATTAAGAACTTTGTTGAGTATATCTACGAAGACGAGTGGACCAACCCTATTACCTTTGATTGCGGTGATACCCCCATAGCTTTCTCGCCCGACGTGGTATTGAACAATGCGTTTAATTTTAATGTATCGGATTTCACTGCCTCGCTTTGCACCCGCTATGTTTCGTCGCAGTATATGAACAACGCCCGCAGCGAGGATGCGCGCCTTGACGCTTATTGCGTGACCGACCTCCATCTCGGATATACGTTCAAGAAAATTCACGGTGTGAAGGCTTTACGCACTTCGGTGTCGGTTTATAACATCTTCAACAAGAAATATTGCAACAACGGTTATGCCGGCGCCGGATACTATGTAGGCGACGATGGCCAGCCTGTCATTTACCGCTATGCAGGCTTTGCCGCGCAGGCTCCCTGTCATGTAATGGCGACCGTTGCACTTTCATTCTGATATGGACTGGGACAGGATCATCGAGTTAACAGGCTTTATCGTAGGGCTGGTCTATCTGTGGTATGAGTACCATGCCAATCCCCGCGTGTGGTTGGTATCGGTAATAATGCCGCTGATATCGATGTGGCTTTATTTCCGCAAGGGCCTTTATGCCGATTTCGGCATCAACATCTATTATGTTGCGATAGCCGTCTACGGCTACCTGCGCTGGACCCGAAAAGGTGAAGAGAAGCACGATAAGGATGGTGTGCCGGTGAGTCATGTTCCCGTCAGAATCGCCATAGGTTGCCTCGGTGTTTTTGCGGTGTTGTGGGGTGCATTATATCTGTTGCTTGAGTACTGCACCGACAGTACCGTCCCCGTGGCCGATGCTTTTACGACAGCCCTGAGTATCGTTGCCCTGTGGATGATGGCCCGAAAGTATGCCGAGCAATGGCTGGCATGGCTGGTGGTCGATGCGGTCTGTGTGGGCTTGTATATCTACAAGGATATACCCTGGTATGCCACCCTTTATGCAGTGTACACCGTTATTGCATGGTTGGGTTACCGCAAGTGGATCGGCATGATTCAGAAATAAATTGAAATAAACATCGGTTAGGGGTATTTAGGAAAATTGACTTTCCGGAATACCCTTATTCTTTTTCTGTGTTGGGAGCTGCTGCGCGAACCGCGCTCTGCGTCGTGGCCATGAGATCTGCCGGCAGAAAGCGCGACATGCGGGTAAAAATCAGCACAAGCACTGCCAGCACAAGGATAGCGATAGCGGTTGAATGCATCATATTTCCCAGACCTACGAGAGGACTCACTGTGGCTCCGAATACATACCCCATCAATCCCACCAGGGCCGATGCATCGCCGGCGTATTGGCGCCCCTCGTTCATCGCGAGGGTGTTGCCGACGGTGAAAAGCAGCCCCAGACATACCAGCATAGGAAGATTCAGCGCTTCATAAACCCAAACGTTATCGACGGTATAGAAGCAGATGAACTGAGCGATCGCTGTCAGCATCAAGCCCCGGCCTCCATAAACGGCAGCGCGCTTGAGCGGATGAAAATGAAGCGCCATGGTTGATCCTACGGCGACAAACAGCGCGTTGAAGCCCATAAAAAGGCCAAACTGCAGCTGGCTGAAACCGTAATGATCCTGGATGATGAAGGGGGCCGAGGAGATGTAGGCAAACAACACGCCGAGGGCTGTCGCTTTAAGCATCACATGAATCAGGAAATGACGGTTATGCCCCAGGATGGCGTAGTTCTTGAACGCCACGCCAAACCGGCCGGTTACCCTGCGCGCTTTGGGCAGAGATTCTTTGAATGCAGGGGTGAGTATCAGGAGCATGACACTGAATCCGAACAATATCCAGAATATTCCTTGCCAGCCTACGGAATGAGCGACAAAGCCGCCGATAACGGGAGCGCTTGCCGGTGCGAGGCCATTGATCGCGCCAACCAGGGCCATGACCTTTGCCAACGCACGGCCCTTATATAGGTCGGCCGGGATGGTGCGCGCCAGGAAGTAGCCGCCTGAAGCGCCGATACCCTGGACAAGTCGCCACCACAGAAAGACATGGATTGTTTTTGACCACACACTGCAGACAGCGCCGATGGCAAAGATTATCAGTGCTCCGACAAGGATTGATTTCCTTCCGTAGCGGTCACTGAGCGGGCCCAGTATCAGCTCGCCGAAACCGAGCCCTATCATGCCGAATGTCAATCCGAGCTGGACCGTCGAGCGGCTGGTGTGAAAGGATCTCACCATCTCGGGAAGAGTGGGGAGGTACATGTCGTTTACAAATGAACCGAAAGCACTCAACAACACGAGATATATGATTATAAAGACATAGTAGCCTCCCGATGGCACCGGGGCGCCCGTGGAAAGGCGTCCCTGAGTAGATCCCGGGGAGGCAGTTTTGGTATTTGTGTTATCCATAATTCTGTTTTTGTAATTTAAAACGTTTCCCGGGTTAATTTGTTTACCGGCAAGGCTGTTGCTTACGTCTTCAAACAAAAGCTGCGCCGTAACTATAGTTACGGCGCAGCTTTTTGTTGTATCTGTTATAAGAAAATTATTGTCCGAGATAGGACTTGAGCAGGCGGCTCTTCTGGCCCTTGAGACGGCGGATAGCCTTCTCCTTGATCTGGCGCACGCGTTCGCGTGTAAGATCAAATTTAGCACCGATTTCCTCGAGGGTCATTTCCTGGCAGCCGATAC
>CAYVTB010000011.1:0-22162 GCA_964454365.1 uncultured Bacteroides sp.
ACCATCAGAAGCTGCTTCAGAGTCTGGGGAGACTGGGGAAGGGCATAGAACTGGCCGGGATTCATGCGCGAGGGCACGATGAAGTCGCGGGCACCCTCGGGAGTTGAGCCTACGAGCATCGGTGTTTCGATTTCAAGGAAGCCCTTGGAGTCGAGGTAGCGGCGCACCTCCATTGTCATGCGGTGGCGCAGCTCGAGGTTGCGGCGCACGGGATTGCGGCGCAGGTCGAGATAACGGTAACGCATGCGCAGGTCATCGCCGCCGTCGCTCTCGTCCTCGATGGTGAAGGGAGGCACCTGGCTCGGGTTAAGGACAGTGAGACCGGTAGCGATGATTTCGATATCGCCGGTGGGAAGATTGGAATTTTTGGCAGTGCGCTCGGCAACGGTACCCTTTACCTGAACGACATACTCGCGGCCAAGGTTGCCGGCAGCTTCATTGAGCGCTGCATCATCCGAGTCGTTGAACACTACCTGTGTAATACCGTATCTGTCGCGCAGGTCGAGGAAGGTCATGCCGCCCATCTTGCGCACACGCTGCACCCAGCCGGCGAGGGTTACCTCGCGACCGGCATCGGAGAGCCTCAGCTCGCCGCATGTATTTGTTCTGAACATATATGATTTATGGTTGACTTAATTGTTTCAATTAACTTGCAAAAGTACTAATATTCCCGCAAATATCAATCGCTAAAACGGAAAAGTCTCATTTCCGGCGCCCGGCTCACTCGCCTTTGAAGGAGTTGACCGTCATGCGCAGGGCCGTGAGACGCCTGAGAAGGCCCTCGAGAAGGTCGAGACGCAGCATGTTGGCACCGTCGCTCAGGGCCTTGGACGGCTCGGGATGAGTCTCGATAAAGAGACCGTCGGCTCCCACGGCAATAGCCGCGCGGGCGATGGTCTCAATCATGTCGGGGCGGCCGCCGGTGACACCACCGGCTGTGTTGGGCTGCTGCAGGGAGTGAGTCACGTCCATGATGACCGGGCAGCGACAGCTCTGCTGCATCTCGGGAATACCGCGGTAGTCCACGACAAGGTCGCCGTAGCCGAATGTAGTGCCGCGGTCGGTGACCATCACGCCTTTACCGCCGCTCTCGCGCACCTTGTCGACGGCATAGTGCATCGAGCCGGGAGCAAGGAACTGGCCTTTCTTGATATTCACCGCCTTGCCGGTGGAGGCGGCAGCGATGAGAAGATCGGTCTGGCGGCACAGAAAAGCAGGAATCTGCAGGATGTCGACAAAGTCGGCCGCCATGCGGGCTTCCTCGGCCGCGTGGATGTCGGTGACGACCGGCACACCGGCTGCCCTGCCGGCTTCGGCAAGAATCGTGAGTGCCTCGATATCGCCGATACCGGTAAAGGAGTCGAGTCGCGAGCGGTTGGCCTTGCGATAAGATCCCTTGAACACATAGGGTATATCAAGTTCACGACAGATCGGGGCCACGGTTGTAGCAATGTCGATGGCCATGTCGCGGCCCTCGACAACGCAGGGACCGGCAAGCAGGAAGAAATTACCCGTTGCCGAGCTCCCGAGATATTGCATTATTTCAGTGGAGTTCATAGACTTCGTTGATTGATTATATGACAGGTATCGCAGGCCACCAGGGCTGCTGTCTCGGTGCGCAGCCGGTTGTCGCCGAGCGACACAGGCGCCCAGCCTGCCTCGAGAGCCGCGGTAATTTCTTCACGGGAGAAATCGCCTTCGGGTCCTATCAGAATGGCTGTAGGCTCCCCGGGGCGGTATTCGCGCGCCATCAGCTTGCGGGGGAGCGACGGATCGCAGTAGGCAATGAAGCGCTGCGCTGCCGTTTCGGAAACAATATAATCGTTGACAGCCGTCATGTCGACAATTTCAGGCAGCCAGGCCTTGAGCGACTGCTTCATGGCCGAGACGGCAATCTTGTTGAGCCTCTCGAGGTTGACGTTTTTACGCTCGCTGTAGCGGCAACGCAGCATCACGATGCGGTCAACGCCTATCTCCGTGAGCTTTTCCACAAGCCACTCCATGCGGTCGATGTTTTTGGTAGGAGCCACCGCAACAGTTATCGGCGCGGGCCACACGCGGGGCAAGTCTTCGACGCCCTCGATTTCAACCGAAGCATGCTTGGGCGAAGCCTCGCGGAGGACACAGCGGTAAAGATGGCCGCAGCCGTCGACCGCCTCGAGAAGGTCGCCTTCGCGCATGCGCAGTACACGCACGGCGTGGCCCGAGTCACTCTCGGGGAGGATTCCTGTCTCGGCGATATCAGGGGCGTAAAAGCGTATCATTGTTGATTATTCTGTGGGGTAATCGAGTGTTTCGGCTTCCTTGAGGTCGCGCTTGCTGATCTTTACACGGTTGGGATCCTTGAAGCAGAAGAAGAACAGGATGCCGACGATGAGGGCATAGGCTGCGAAGACAAACCACGACGTGCGCCAGCCTTCGAGCTGCTCGACTGCCGTGAGACCGGGAGCCATGACTTCCTTGTTGACCACGAGAGTGCCGGCAAGGAATGTGCCGACCGATGCACCGATACCGTTGGTCATGATCATGAAGAGACCCTGGGCCGACGAGCGCATCTCGGGAGAAGTCTGCTTGTCGACATAGAGGCCGCCGGAAACATTGAAGAAGTCAAATGCAACGCCGTAAACGATACACGACAGCATCAGCATCCACACACCGGAGGCCGACGTGTTGCCCAGGCCGAAGAGACCGAAGCGGGCAACCCAGGCGATCATAGCCATGAGCATGACGCCCTTGATACCGAATTTGCGCAGGCACACGGGGATAAGCAGGATACACAACGCCTCGCTGCACTGGGAGAGCGAGATGAGGAACGTAGGATTAGCGGCGAAGAAATCGTGGGCATACTGCTCGACTTTACCGAAGTGCTCGATAAACATCGTGCCGTAGCTGTTGGTAATCTGCAGGGAAACGCCAAGGAGCATGCTGAAGATAAAGAACACTGCCATCTCCTTGCGCTTGAAAAGTTTGAAAGCCGAGAGACCGAGGGCGTCGACGAGCTTGCCGCCGCCGTCGCGCTTGATACCGCAATCGGGCATCGTCAACGAGTAAACGGCCATCACGATGCTCACCGCGCCGCTCGTGAACAGCTGCATGTAGGTATTCTGGATTGCTGCACCGTCAACGGACACAAAGTTGACAAAAAGCTCGGCGACTATGAAGCCGACCGTGCCGAAGACGCGGATGGGCGGGAAGTCCTTGACGGTATCAAGCCCGGCCTTGGACAGAGCGTTGAACGATACGGAATTGGCAAGACCGATAGTGGGCATGAAGAAAGCGACCGACAGGGTGTAGAGCGTGAAGAGAGGCCCGAATTTGATGTCGCTGCCCGCATCCATGGCATACCAGCCGGCGGCTATCATGAAGGCGCCGGCCAGGACATGGCAGAGGCTCAGCATCTTCTGCGCCGGGATAAAACGGTCGGCGAGCACGCCCATGAGACCGGGCATAAACAGAGAAACAAGACCCTGAACGGTGTAGAACCAGAAAACATAGTCGCCCAGTCCTACCGACCCCAGAAAGAGTCCCAGAGATACAAGGTATGAGCCCCACACGGCAAATTCAAGGAAGCTCAGCGCCGCCAGGCGCGCTTTGATACTGTTCATAATCAATTTATGGTAATAGATTTAATTATTTTTATTGTCAATTTTCAATTATTCCGTTCTCGCCTTGCTCCCCGAGCTTGGCTTTAAGAATCATACTGATGCGCGAGGCTTCTTCGTAGTTTTCCTCCTCGACGAGCTTGGAGAGCATCTTCTGCAGTTCCTCGACCGCGAGATTTTCGGGCTTAGGGCTGTCGAGATTATCTTCCTTGCGCTCGGCTTGCGCGGTGTGTGCACCGACCGTGGGGTCATTCTCGATTATGAAGCCGGTCTCGTCGATGATGGCGCGCGTGGTCCATATCGGAGCGTTGCAACGCATGGCGATCGCGATGGCGTCGGATGTGCGTGCATCGAGGACTATCTGGCGCTCGCCGTCGGTAAACGTCAGCTCCGATGAAAAGACTCCGTCCTCAAACTTATAAATGAAAACTTCGCGCAGTCTCACCCCGAAAGCCTGGGCGAAACTGACGAAAAGATCGTGGGTCAAAGGACGGGGAGTCACAATTTTTTCCATTCTGATGGCTATCGACTGAGCCTCGGAAGCACCGATGACCACCGGAATGCGGTAGGGGCCGTCTTCCTCGGCGAGCAACAGGGCATAGGCGCCCGACTGCAGCTGGGTGTAACTGATTCCCAGAACCTTGAGCCTTACTCGATTATCCATGTACTTTCCTTTTTAACTTGATTGTCGGGGCGGCTGTGCTGTCCCGTGATTACACCCGACCCCAGGCAACGCCGGGAGGCGCTGTCATAAATGACTGCAAACTGGCCCGGGGCGATGCCCTGCACCTTGCGGTCGCTTTCAATGATATAGCGGCCGGTGCCTTCAAGACGGGTGAGATGCCCCGGAATGAAATCGGGCATGTGACGGTTCTTGAAAGTTATATCAACGCCGTCACAGGGCTTCCCCTCCCAGGGATCAAGGGTTATAAAACGCGTCTCGGTCAATTCCAGTGTGCGGCCATACTGCCGCTCGGTACCGTAACCGCCCGAAACATATATGATGTTGTCTTCGACATTCTTATCTACGACAAACCATGGGCCGCCGCTGAGACCCAGCCCCTTGCGCTGACCGATGGTGTGGAACCAGAACCCACGGTGGGTGCCGAGCACGCGGCCCGTCTCGAGTTCCACGATCGGTCCCGGACGCTCTCCGAGATGACGCTTCAAGAAGTCGTTATAGTTTATTTTTCCGAGGAAGCATATTCCCTGGCTGTCCTTGCGGCGGGCGTTGGGCATCCGCGTTTCCTCTGCTATGCGACGCACCTCGCTCTTAGGCAGGTCGCCGATAGGGAAGATGATGTGCTGCAGCTGGTCGTAGGTGATGCGCGCCAGAAAGTCGGTCTGGTCCTTGACGGGGTCGACGGCTGTCGTGAGCCACTTGTAGCCGCCGGCATCTATTTCGGTGGATGCATAGTGGCCGCTCGCCGTAATATCGAATTCATGGCCCCAGCGCTGCTCGAAGAAGCCGAATTTTATCACCAGATTGCACATCATGTCGGGGTTGGGCGTGAGTCCCCGCTTCACTGTCTCGAGCGCATAGTTCATCACATGGGCCCAATATTCGTCGTGCAGGGGCACGATTTCGAGCGGCAGGCGGTAACGCGCGGCAATGAGACGGCACATCTCGACGTCCTCCTCATAGCTGCAATCGCCCAGGCCGTCGTCACGTCCTATCTGTATATAGAAAAGATGCACGTCGTGGCCCTGCTCCACCAGCCGGTGGACAGCGACCGCCGAGTCGACACCTCCCGAAATAAGTGCGGCAACCCTCATAGGCTTAGATTCCGGAAGCCCCGCGCAGGCGAGCCAGGGCGGCCAGCAGGCCTTCGATATCGAAATTCTTGGCCAGCAGACGGTGGCGCGAGTCGAGGAGATAGAAATCGGGAGTCGAGCGGATGTCAAAATATTCATCGGCATCCTCCGACACGCCGTTGATCCACTCGGCGGGATAGGAAGCAGCCGCTGTCACCCATTCGTCGGTGAGGTCTCCGGGCTGGATGCTGAGCACTGTCAGCAAGCCGGCTCGCTGAAGGGCCGTAGCGTTTATATCGGCCGAGAGTCTGATACGTGCCAGGGCGCAGTTGTCGCAGTCGCTGTCATTGAAGAAGATAACGATGATCTGCGTGTGGGCCTCGTTGAGCGAGTGCTTGGAGCCGTCGGCAGTCGTGTAGTTGAGGTGCTCAACCTTTGAACCGACGCGGGTATTGTCCATGATGCGCACATGAGACTGGAAGCGGGCCTTGTCGGCCGAGCTGATTTTCTTGTGATTGGCGGCAGCCACGGCAAAGGGATAGTAAATCTCCTCGCTGTAAAGCGTAGTGGTGTCGCTGAATGTCCATCCCTCGGCAATGCGGGCCAGGCCAAGTGTCTGCGGTCCCGATTTCTTCACCGACTCGAGGAGGCGCGCTATGGCGTTGTGCACCGTGTCGGCCGTGGCATAGGGCATGAACGAAACCCAGTCGCCGAAGGTATTGTTAAGCGTCTCGGTCTTAGAGAAAGCTGTCTTGAAATCGCAGCGGTCCCAGAAGTGGCTCACCAGATAGTCACAACGGTCGCCGAGAGTCTCCATGTCGGCCGGCGGCACGGGATAGGGAAATAGGTCGCCGTCGGCTGCCCGCAGGGCGCCGGCAGTGGCCAGCATCAGCAGCAGGCTGAGTATATATCTTTTCATGTTTAGCGTTATTGGTTTCTGTTTTAACTGCAAATATAGCGATTTTATTGCGCTTTTCAGCGTCCCGAGGGCTTATTTTTTTGTTTCCAGGGCCTCGGCCATGGTCGCTGCCGCATGGCGTCCGTCGCCCATGGCGAGAATCACCGTGGCTCCGCCGCGCACGATATCACCGCCGGCATAGATCAGGGGCAGCGACGAGCGCAGGTTATCGTCAACAGCTATTGTACCGCGCGATGTCACGTCAAGGCCGTCGATGGAATTAGGAATCAGCGGGTTGGGCGACACGCCAACACTCACGATCACCACATCGACCTCGACATCGTCTATCGCTCCCTCGATGGGCACGGGCGAGCGGCGCCCCGAGGCATCGGGTTCGCCGAGTTCCATGCGCTGCACGCGCATGGTCTTGACATGCCCGCGCTCGTCGCCGATGTACTCCACGGGGTTGCATAGCGTCATGAATTCCACGCCTTCTTCGCGTGCATGTTCAACCTCCTCTCGGCGCGCAGGCATCTCGGCCTCGCTGCGGCGATACACGAGAAAAGCCTTCTCGGCACCCATGCGCAGGGCTGTGCGCACCGAGTCCATCGCCGTGTTGCCGCCGCCGACCACAGCCACGCGGGCGCCGCGGGGCACCGGGGTCGCATAGCCGGCAGTGCCGCCGTGCATCAGGTTGACGCGGGTCAGGTACTCGTTGGAAGACAGCACGTTGATCAGATTCTCGCCGGGAATACCCATAAAGCGGGGCAGTCCTGCGCCGGAGGCAACAAAAATTCCGTCAAAGCCCTCGGCGAGCAAGTCGTCATAGCTCAGAGTCTTACCGATAACCGTGTCGGGGCGGAACTTCACGCCCTGGCGCTCAAGAGTCTCGAGCTCGGCATCAACTACAGTGTTGGGCAGGCGGAATTCCGGAATGCCGTATTTCAGCACGCCTCCGATCTCGTGCAGGGCCTCGTAGACGGTGATATCATAACCCCGGCGGGCCATGTCGCCGGCAAAGGAAAGTCCGGCAGGCCCCGAGCCCACGACTGCAATCTTCTTGCCTGCAGGAGCAAGACGCGGTTCCTCGGGAATGGCATTGGCCTCGGCGGCCGTGTCGGCAGCATAGCGCTCGAGCCAGCCGATCGCCACGGGGGACTTTTTCATCTTGTTATAGATGCAGCGGCTCTCGCACTGCTTTTCCTGGGGGCACACGCGGCCACACACGGCCGGCAGCGCACTCGTGGCACGCAGCACTCGCGCGGCCTCCGGATTGTCGCCGCGCTGTATATTCTTGATAAAGCCGGGAATGTCGATGTTCACCGGGCACCCGGTCACGCACTGCGGGTCGGGGCAGTCGAGACAGCGCGTCGCCTCGAGACGTGCCTGCTCGGTGCTGAGGCCCTGATTAACCTCCTGGTTGCTGTGGATGCGGAATCCGGGTTCGAGCATCGGCATCTTGGCCCGGGGGATGGCGGTGCGCTCCTTGGGGCTCATGGCCTCGCGCAGATCCTTGCGCCACTGTTCATCGCGTGAAGTTGTCATGTCTTTCTCCTCCATTTAATTATAAGCGCGCAGGCGCATCATCATCTCGTCAAAATCAACCTGATGGGCGTCAAATTCGGGCCCGTCAACACACACGAATCGCATCTTGCCGCCGACAGTCACGCGGCAGGCGCCGCACATACCCGTGCCGTCGACCATGATGGTATTGAGCGAGCAGGTCGTCGGTATATCGTATTTCTTGGTGAGCAGCGCCACAAACTTCATCATTATCGCCGGGCCGATTGTCACGACCTCGTCGACCTTCTCGCGCAGGATCACTTTCTCGACGCCGTCGGTGACGAGGCCTTTCTCGCCGTAGCTGCCGTCGTCGGTCATGATGATCACCTCGTCGCTGTGCTCCCTCACCTGCTTCTCAAGGATGATGAGGTCGCGGGTGCGGGCTGCGAGCACGCTCACCACGCGGTTGCCGGCCTCCTTCATCGCCTTGATGATAGGCAACAGAGGAGCCACGCCTACGCCGCCGCCACAGCACACGACCGTGCCGGCCTTGGTGATGCGGGTCGCCTGCCCGAGGGGGCCCACAACGTCGTGAAGGTATTCGCCCGCCTCAAGCGAGCATATCTTCTCGGTCGACTCCCCTACGGCCTGCACAACCAGGGTGATGCTACCGCGGTTAACGTCGGAATCGGCGATTGTCAGCGGGATGCGCTCGCCCTTGGCATCGGGAATCACGATGACGAAATGTCCCGCACGGCGCGCACGGGCAATCAGCGGCGCGTCGACAACGAGCTTCACCACGCGCTCCGAGAAATATTCTTTTTCTAATATCTTGTTCATTGTCAGATGTTTTTCAAAATACCAAGCAGTGCCTCGGTCGTGGCGCGATCAATCACGCGGGCACGGTCGCCGGGGAAACGGAACACGCGCGACAATATCTTGCCGCGGCATGCCCAGGCCATCCACACCGTGCCGACAGGCTTCTCGGCCGAGCCTCCTCCGGGGCCGGCTATTCCTGAAGTTGCCACGGCACAGTCGGCTCCGGTCGCGCGGCACGCGCCTGCAACCATCTGCTCGACAACCTCCTTGCTCACGGCGCCCACGGCCTCCAAGGTCGCAGCCTTCACTCCGAGCAAGCCTTCTTTCACGCTGTTGCTGTAGCTCACTACCGAGCCAAGGAACACGTCGCTGCTGCCGGGGACCGCCGTCAGCTTGTGGGCGATGTTGCCGCCCGTGCAGCTCTCGGCAGTCGCCAGGGTCATACCCCGCTGCCTCAGGGCCTCGAGCACGATTGCCGCCGGCGTGTCGTCGCCCTCGTGCACGGCAAGCTCGCCCAGCTCGGCGACCAAGCGGCGACGGGCAGCCTCATGGCGCCCGGCGATGTCGCCGCCCTTGGGCCCGTGGCCGTCGAGCCGCAGCCTGATGAGGCCCGGTTGGGGCAGATAAGCTAAGTGAAGCCCCTCGCCCAGGCTGTTCTCGAAGGCTTCGAGACGCTCGGCAAGGCCGCTCTCCGTGATGCCGCCAACGATGATGGTAGCGTGGTGACTTTCTTCCTCGGGGCTGAAATGCTCCCTGACGAGCCGGCGCACTTCGGGCAACACGCCCTCGGTCTCGAACGGCACGCCCGGCATCGAGACCAATACATGCCCGTCGCGCTCAAACCACATCACGGGCGCCGTGCCCAGGCGGTTCTGGATCACACGGCAACTCGAGGGCACCAGGGCCTGGTCCTCCGTGAGCGCGTTGAGTTTCAATCCGCGGCGCTCAAAGACGCGGCGGATATTCTCGGTCACCGCGGGGTCGCGCACGAGTTCGCCGCCAAAGATGCTCATCAGCACCTTCTTGGTGATATCATCCTTCGTCGGGCCCAGGCCGCCGGTGACGGCCACTAATTCCGAGTCGGCAAGCACCGTCTCTACAGCACGGCGGATGTCGTGCTCGTTGTCGCCTACGGTGACAACCTTGGCAATCTCCCAGCCGTCGGGTACAAAAGTGCGGGCGATGGCGCCTGAATTGGTATCGGTCACTTGCCCTATCAGAATTTCGTCTCCGATGATTATTGTAGTCAGTTTCACAGTCAGTCTATGATACCGTATATTATATTTATATATGAACGCGCGCGTAGGGCACCTCGTCGTAGCTGCAGAAGTCCCTGTCGAGATACTTGAAATACCCGGCCATGGCCACCATGGCGGCATTGTCGGTCGTGAAAGCGCGCTCGGGGATGAAAGCCTCCAGGCCGCGCCGCGCGCAGAAGTCGGCCACCGCCGCGCGCACGCCCGAGTTGGCCGAGACGCCGCCGCCGATCGCCACTGTCTCCACGCCCGTCGAGTCGACCGCCTTGGCCAGCCTATC
Source organism: uncultured Bacteroides sp. (assembly GCA_964454365.1). Lineage (GTDB taxonomy): Bacteria > Bacteroidota > Bacteroidia > Bacteroidales > Muribaculaceae > CAG-873. The sequence goes on from CAYVTB010000011.1 coordinate 10,114, forward strand.
GAGCAGGATGTCGATGATGGTATGTTGCAGCGAGGCCGCTAAGTCGGCCTTGCGCTTCTCGATAAAGTCGGGATCGAGCCGCTTCTCGTCGCGCAGCGTGTATAGGAACGATGTCTTCAACCCGCTGAAGCTGTAGTCGAGACCCGGGATATGAGGCTTGGAGAACTTGAACGCCTGCGGGTCACCCTCGGCTGCGAGCCGGTCGATATGCGGGCCGCCGGGATAAGGAAGTCCCATCACCTTGGCGCATTTGTCAAAGGCCTCGCCGGCGGCGTCGTCGATCGTGCGGCCGATAATTTCCATGTCGTTGTAGTTTCGCACCATCACGAGCTGGCTGTTGCCGCCCGAGATCAGAAGACACAGGAAGGGGAAACGCGGAACGCGATCGCCCGGTTCACGCTTCACGAAGTGGCTCAGCACATGCCCGTGGAGATGGTTGACATCAATGAGCGGCACCCGCAGTCCGAGCGACATGCCCTTGGCAAAGCTTGTACCCACGAGCAGCGAGCCTAATAGACCCGGACCGCGCGTGAACGCGATCGCCGACAGGTCGCCGCGCGCCACGCCCGCGCGCTTGAGCGCCGCGTCGACCACCGGCACTATGTTCTGCTGATGGGCGCGCGAGGCAAGCTCGGGCACAACGCCTCCATATTCCTCATGGACACTCTGCGAAGCCGTCACATTACTCAGCAACAGCCCGTTGCGGATCACCGCAGCCGATGTGTCGTCACACGACGACTCGATTCCCAGGATAACGATATCTCTTTCCTCGGCCATGGCTCAGAAAATATAGCTGATACCCGCCGTGATAAACGCCGAGCTCAGGGATTTCACCAGCGTGTACTTGGCCTCGATGTTGACCTTCATTGTCGACGAGCATCTCAGGGCAAAGCCCGCGCCCAGGTTGAGACCCAGGCGGTTGACATGCGTGGTCACGTCAACCTCGTCCTCGCGCGATACCCCGTGGTCGGCCCACGAGTTGAACGCCAGGCCCGCCAGGGGATAAAGCTCGGTCTTCCCGCCCCAGGCCGGAAGCGGAAAGTGCATGTTGACATCAACCATCAGACCGTCGCGGTTGTGATTGCGGAACACACATGATAACTCGGACGAAATCCTCACATGCTGAGAGAAAGCATATTGGAACACCAGTCCGGCCTGAGCCGAGTGGTTGCGGGTCACATAGCCCAGCTTGGGACCAAACGATTTCTCGCCTGCCGCCGACTGCGCTTTCAGAGCCATTGTACCCGCCACGACGAGCACCACGGCTGTCAATATTTTTCTTATCATTGAACAATGCATTATTTCCCGGCAAAGTTAACAATTTTCCCCCAAAGCCCCGCTATTTTATTTTATTAATGTGAGCGGGCGAACTCAGAGAACTCAGAGAACACTGAGATCTCTGAGCTCTCTGATGACGCGCCTGCACCGGGAACGCGCCCGGAGGGTGCGTTGATTGTGGTAAGCCCCAGGCAGCTTGCGCCTGGGGTATGGAACGCCATCAATAGCTGAGCGTCGAAGACGCGATATAATGAAAACGCTTTCTTAACCCAAAATATTTAATTAACTTTGCCGCATGAGCAGGGTTACAGCACTTTATCACATCGTCTTCTGCACCAAAGGCAGAGAAATGACCATTCCCGAGGATCATCTCGATGATTTGTATCGTTTTATTTGCCGCACAATACAAGACATGGGGTGCAAACTCCTTAGAATCGGCGGCATTCAGAATCATGTCCACATTTTGATTGATCTACACCAATCAGTCACTTTATCCATGCTCATGCAGAATATCAAGGGACATTCAAGCGGTTGGATGAAGAAAGACAGCCGCTTCAAGAAATTTTCCGGCTGGGGTAACGAATATTTCGCTTGCTCGGTCTCCCCGCAGAACAAGTTCAACGTAATCGAATACATAAAGAATCAGCCCGTCCACCATCTTGGCGCTGATTTTGATTCCGAAATTAGTAGATTATATCACCTTGCGGGTCAGCCTTACACAGAATTTGACCTCAGGTAAGCGATAGCCATTACATCGCATCTCCGATGCTCAACTGTGGAGAGTTGCCCGCACCTCAGGCGCAAGCTGCCTGAGGTTTACCATAACCGATGCACCCTCCGGGCGCATCTCCCCCCTCCGCTATGCTCTCTGATGACCCGCCTGCACCGGGAACGCGCCCCGGGCGCGGCGCCGCAGGCGCCTGCCGGGCCGCTTTTTATGCTATATAACATATTGTTAAAATTCTTTAAATTTAGGCCGATTTAAAAAACTTTATCTAATTTAGCGCCCGAAAGATGCCCCGTTGACATCTTTTATACAAAAAATCATTAACATAACCGCATCTAACAACTCATTTAACCGCAATAGAAAATAAAAACTAACTACCTGAAACCAAGCACATAACAAACAAAAACCAACAATAAACCAACGCCGACCGGCCACGGCAAGCGTTCCTCGCGGGGCGTGCGCACGAGCCGTTAAGCTATTAAAAACCTACTTTACTAAATTTTATGAGAAAACATCTGTTTGTGACTTTGCTCCTGGCCTGCGGAATGCCTCTTACCGGCAATTTCGCTGCCTTTGCAGCTCCGGAGCCTCAGCAGCAGGGTCAAGCGACCGTTACCGTCACCGGTACAGTCCTTGATGAAAACAACGAGCCCGTTATCGGTGCAAGTGTAGTTCAAAAGGGTGTCTCAAGTAACGCTGTTGCCACCAACTTCGATGGTAACTTCACTATCCGCGTTCCCCAAGGCGCCACTCTCAACATCAGCTATGTAGGCTACAAAGCCATCGAGATGGTTGCCTCCAATGGCATGACTGTCTATCTGCAGCCTACCACTGAAGTGCTCAACGAACTCGTAGCCATCGGTTACGGTACTCAGAAGCGTGCCAACCTCACCGGCGCCGTCGCTACCGTCGACGTTGCCCGCGTTGTTGACAGCCGCTCAACCACCGACATCACCAAGGCCCTCCAGGGCGCCGTCCCCGGCCTTACCATCACCAACTCCAACGGTGATATCAACGGTACCGCAAGCGTTACCATCCGCGGTACAGGTACTCTTTCAAACAATCAGGCCTCAACCCCCCTCTATGTTGTTGACGGTATCATCGTCGAGGACATCTCCTTCCTCAACCCCAACGACATCGCCGACATCTCCGTCCTCAAGGACGCCGCTTCATCGGCTATCTACGGTACTCGCGCTGCCTTCGGTGTGATCCTCATCACCACCAAGACTCCCGCCAAGCAGGATCGCGTTTCCGTTACTTATAACAACAACTTCGGTTGGAGCCAGGCTACCACCCTCCCCGAATACCCCGACGTCCCCACTCAGATCCTCGCCCTCACCGAGGGTAACCTCATGAGCGGTGGCGAGCTCGGTCTCTTCGGTATGGACCCCGCTGACCTCATCCCCCTGGCACGTCTCTGGCAGCAGCAGAACGGCGGCAAGCGTGCCGGTTACCGTGAAATGGTTCCCTACCAGAACGATCAGAACGTCGGTGACTACATGGTTACTCCCAGCGGTAACGGTCTCTACTATGCCGACTGGGACGTTGCAGGTATCATGTTCAACAACGCTGCTCCCAGCAACTACCACAACGTTTCTCTCGAAGGTGTGAGCGGTCGCACCAACTACCGTCTCTCTTTCGGTTACAACAAGAAGCAGGACATCATGGAATTCAATCCTGCCTCGATGCGCCGCTACAACGCTGTTGCAACCATCAACACCCAGATCTTCGACTGGTGGAAAGCAGGCGTTCGCTTCAGCTTCTCTGAAAAAGACTACTCAGGCCCCTACAACACCCGTGGTGACTATTTGTATATGTGGCGCTGGGGTAGCTACTTCGGCCCCTACGGTTATTGGACTGACAACGAGGGCCAGATCGTTGACGCAAAGAACGATATCGCCTACCGCAAGCAGGCCGGTATGTACGACGACCGTTGCACCGAAACCCGCATGACCGCTTACATGGACTTCAACCCCTTCAAGGGCTTCAACCTCCATGCCGACTTCAACTACTATGTACAGGACTATCTGCAGACCGTTCCCTACATGCCCGTTTACGGCTACAACACATGGGGTAACATCGCCAACGGTCCCGAATATCTCGTACCCGTTAGCTGGGCAGATGCACGCCAGACCAATTCAAAGACTGACGGCTGGTCGATGAACATCTTCGGCACCTACGACTTCACCGTTAACAACGACTTCAACTTCAAGGTTATGGCCGGTGCCACCGCCGAACAGCAGGACTACAACTACCTCTACGGCAAGCGCGACGAACTCCTTGACGTCAACAAGCCCTGGCTGGGTCTCACCACCGGTGGCAGCAACAAGACCGGTTACGAACTCACCCAAAAAATTACTCACTGGGCTACCGCCGGTTTCTTCGCCCGTATCAACTTTGACTACAAGGGTATCTACCTCCTCGAGCTCAACGGCCGCTACGACGGCTCGAGCCGCTTCCCCGCCACTGACCAGTGGGCATTTTTCCCCTCGGGTTCTGTAGGCTATCGCTTCTCTGAAGAAAGCTACTTCGAGCCCCTCAAGAACTGGTGGAGCAACGGTAAGCTCCGCGCTTCTTACGGTGAAGTAGGTAACACCGCTATCGGTGACAACAAGTTCCTCTCGATTATCGGTGTTCCCGTTTCGATGGGCTGGCTCACCGGTGCCAACGCCAACACGCCTTACGCCAACATGCCTTCGCTCGTTTCAAGCACCCTCAGCTGGGAACGCGTCCGCACCGTCGACGTAGGTCTTGACCTCGGCTTCCTCAACAACTCTCTCAACGTGGGCTTCGACTGGTACAGCCGCACCACCGCCGACATGCTCGGCCCGGGCGCTGACCTCCCCGCTACCCTCGGCGTTGCAGCTCCTTACGGCAACAACGGTACCCTCCGCACCAACGGTTGGGAACTTTCTCTCGGCTGGAACCACTCCTTCGGCGACTGGGATGTTTACGCTACATTCAATATCGCTGATGCCCGCACCAAGATTGTTAAGTGGCGCAACGACACAGGTACTCTCTATTCATGGGTTCGCAACCAGTCCAACTTCACTGAAGGCGGCTACTTTGGCGACATCTACGGTCTTGAAACCGACCGCTACTTTGAACAGAGCGACATCGATCCCGCTACCGGCAAGCCCTATCTTGATCAGACCTACCTCGAAACCGGTTCATTTGAATACGGCGTAGGTGATATCATGTTCAAGGACCTCGACGGCAACGGCAAGATTGACTTCGGTAATGCCGACATGATCGAACTCAACGGTGTAACTTATGTTCCCGGCGACGAAGGCTATGCAGCTGCTCTTGCAGATAAAGATCACAAGAGTGTGGCAATCGGCTCTGTCAAGAACCACGGTGACCTCAAGGTTATCGGTAACGCAATGCCCCGCTACGAATACTCATTCCGTCTCGGCGGCGCTTACAAGGGCTTTGACCTCGACCTCTTCTTCCAGGGCGTAGGCAAGCGCAACATGTGGTACACCTCAGCATTCGTTGTTCCCTTCGCTCGCGGCACGGACGCTATCTACAGCAACATGACCAGCTACAACAGCATGGAAATCGACGAATCCAACTGGAGCCTCACCGGCAACATCAATGTAAATCAGGACAACAAATATCCTCGCCTCTATCCCGGTGCAGGTGGCAACGGTCGCCTCTCTTCTATCGGCGCAGGCCGCTACAACTTCTATCCCCAGAGCCGCTACCTGATGAACATGGCTTATCTGCGTCTCAAGGCCGTAACCCTCGGTTATACCCTCCCCGCAGCCATCACTCAGAAGGCACTCATCCAGAAGGCCCGCGTTTACTTCAGTATCGACAACCCCTGCCTGCTCTACAACGGCATGAAGGACTATCCCCTCGATCCTGAAATCTCATCGGCAGGTACAGGTATGCACGCCACCACCGGTATGAACGGCGCCAACGGCAATGGTTACTTCGGTCGTACCACTCCTATCACCCGCACTTATTCGTTCGGTATCCAATTAACTTTCTAATTCAAGCAAGCAATGAAAAAACTCAATATTTTAGCCATTGCAGCTCTGTCGGCTACGGTTCTCACCGGCTGTAACGATTTCCTCAATGACAACCGTTACCCTGTGACCGACATCGAAAACTCACCTACATACTGGTCTAACAGTGCAAACTGCCAGCTTCAGGTGGATCGTTTCACCGACGAGCTCTCTGCGGCATATGGAACTTCTGCCAACGGTTGGTTCCTCTTTAAAACCCTTAGTGATGACCAGGTAGGTTCAAGTTTTTCTAACTGGGAATATCCCACTGAAACCAGTAAAGTTAGCGAATGGAACTTCCGCGTGGTACGCGGCTGTAACTACGTTATCGAAGGTGTTGCAAGTTCTGATCTGACAGAATCAGAGAAGGCTAACTTCACCGGTATCGCCCGCATGGTGCGCGGTTACAAGTACTACACCCTCGTGCGCATGTTTGGCGACGTTACCTGGGAAGACCATGTAGTTGATGTTGATGACGATGCAATCCTCTATGGTCCCCGTACACCCCGCGACCAGGTCATGGACTATGTTCTCGCCGACCTGCAGTATGCAATCGCCAACATCGCTGCCAACGACTCCAAGACTACCTGGAGCAAGGACTATGCCCGCGCTATCCTCAGCGAAGTAGCTCTCTACGAAGGTACATTCTGCCGCTACCGCACTCTTGCCGACAACGGTTATGCACCCGACGAAGAACGCGCCAAGAAGTATCTCCAGATCTCGGCCGAGGCTTCCGATTACCTCCTCGGTAAATATGGCTTCTGCGACGACTACCAGTCGATCTACAACTCGACTTGGTTAGGTGACAACAATACCGGAATCACCGCTCTCTCAACCAACCCCGAGCTCATCGTAGGCCGTCGTTATGACAAGACCAATGGTCGTAACTCTATCATCGCCTACACTTGTTCGTCGACAACCACTTCGGGTATGTCTCTGGACGCTTTCAACGCCTTCCTGTTCAAGGACGGTAAGCCCCGCTCTACAACAAGCCTCGACAAAACCGTCATCGGTGTTCCCTCGACATACGCCATTGGCGACACAGAACTTCCCGAACTCTCGATCCAGAACCTTCTGGACGTTCGTGAAGCACGTCTGTCGATCATCACCGACCCCGCTGTTTACTACAAGGGTATGGAATGGGCTCGTCACGGTGCAACCGGCATGACCTCTTCGTCGGGCTTCGGTATCGCTAAGTTTGATAACATCAAATTTACGGTTACTGAACGCCAGAATGATAGCCAGAACTATACATCGGCTCCTCTTTACTGGACTTCTTACATCGCTTGTAACTACGCAGAAGCAATGGCTGAACTCGGCAAGTTCGATCAGGCTGCCTTCAACAAGTCCCTCAAGAAGCTCTATGAACGTGCAGGCCTCGGCGATATCGTAACAGGTCCCGATTACCTCGCAGGTATCAATGACCTCGACAACAACATGGGCGTAACTTCACTCCTGTGGGAGGTTCGTCGCTGCCGTCGTTGCGAACTCATGTTCGACAACTGGATCCGCTACTGGGACCTCGTTCGCTGGCACCAGCTCGACCTGCTCGACAGCAACAAGTATCCCAACGTACTCCGCGGCGCTTATGTAGCTAACGCTCCCGTTGCTCCTACCGCCGGTACTGTAGACGCTGAAGGCTACTACAAGCCCTACACTAACCAGCGTACATTCAACGCCAAATACTACCTCTATCCCATCCCGACCGAACAGCTTGATCTCACCAAGGGTGTAATCGGCAAGAACCCCGGATGGTAATCAACTGAAAAGGTTTAACACCTGATACTCAAGAGAGGCGAGGTCCCGCGACCCCGCCTCTCTTCTTTCCTCCCCCACCCATCCGCTACGCCATCTTCATGCGAGGCTTCTGACAATCCCCATCTCCCCGAGGCCGGACTGTGCACCACACTTGTGTAAGCAAAGAACGAATGGTAGAAAAATTTCTACTTCAAAATTTTGAACTCAATAGAAAAATTTCTACCTTTGCAATGCAAAACAAAACAAGACATGAACCGTTATAAGGTTAAAGAAGTAATTGAGATGCTTGAGGCCGACGGCTGGATACACGTCAAGACGACGGGTAGCCACCGACAATTCAAGCACCCGGTCAAAAAAGGACGAGTGACTGTAAACGGAGCTAAGAGCGATGTGCTGAGTCAATTTCTTCTAAACAGCATATTCAAACAAGCCGGATGGAAATAAGGCTCAATTATTGGACAATACCTTAGTAATTAATTAATGGAGTAATATGAAGACAATAAAAGTTGAAATATATTGGGAAAGCAAGAACTATTGCTGCGGATGGGGCTTGGAAGGTTTTGGGGCCGTGATGTGCACCAATAAAAATATCGAAAATCTTAAGCTTGAGTTTGAAGCATGTCTTAAATCTCAGATTGAAGATATGATAGCTGACGGAGAAAGTATTCCAAAATGGCTTGCAGATGGAAGTTATAAAGTAGAATATACACTGTCGGTTTCCGCACTTCTTAGACAGGCCGAGCAATATACGACGATGGCTGTTATAAGCCGTGTTACAGGAATAAATCAAAAGCTTCTGAGCAACTACGCGAGTTCGGTAAAAAAGCCTCGCGAGACTCAGCGCGAGCGCATAGTCAACGGTCTACACGCCATCGGGCAGCAGTTTCTATCTGTACAGTAACACGAATAAGGGACGTTCATAATATTCCACCTCCCCGAGCACATCTGGGATGTGCACATCATCCGAAACCCCACATGAAGCGAAGCGCAGTGTGGGGACAGCCCCTACCCACAAATCCCGAGTGTCGGAGACACGATATTATCGATTGCATTATATCGTCTCGCCGAGACTCACTATCTTGTATCGCCTTGTACCCCACACTCGCTCGCTACGCTACGCTTCATGTGGGGTTTCCGACAATCACCACCTCTCCGAGGCGGGTACTCATGGATGACCCTCCGGAGCGCCTCTTCACAGGGTTGCCCGGGGTGAATTAATGTTAAAATGGTGAAAAATGCCTGCGGCGACGGTAAAAATTTGTACCTTTGTCAATTAATCTGAATAAATTTACAAACAACTATTTACCTCAATCCAATACCAAAGGCATGAAGAAAACTTTACTCTTTGCAGCTTCACTGCTCATGATGGGTTCGACTATGTCGGCCGAAACCATTACGCTCAACAACAAAGATTATGAAATCCAGCGCCTTATCCAGCACCAGATAGGCCCGGGCACGACCTACCTGCGCATGCGTATTCCGGCCTATCCGCTGAACGTGAACGTTGTGATGGTCGACCTCAACGACCCCTACAACCGCATCGAGACCACAGTGGCCAAGGAATCGTCGCGCGGCACTGAGAGCCTCGTGACGGCAGCCAACCGCCAGTCGAGCGTAGGTCACCGCCCCCTTGCGGCCGCCAACGCCAACTTCTGGATCGTTGCTACGCAGCCCGAGGAATATGTTTACTCGGGAATCACCCGCAACGTGTCGCTGCGCAACGGCAAGATGATCACCGAGAGCAATCAGCACCGCGACCAGTGGGACGGCGGCACGATGCGCACCGGTATCGTCAGCGTTTCCTATGACAAGGTCCTCAACATCGACTATTGCACCTCATCGATCCAGATCTGGAGCGATAAGTTCGGTCCCACGGAAGTGCACCAGTGCAACAAGGGCGTGTGGAACGACGAAATCGGCATGTACAACAGCCACTACGGCGCCAGCACCCAATTTATGCCCATCCACTCGGTCAGCGGCAAGTATCAGCTTGACGAGCAGAACGACGCTACCGAGGTTATCCTCGACTTCGAGGAAGGTCAGGAATGGCTCAGCGGCCAGGAGATGACCTTCGTTGTCAAGGAAGTGCGTCTTGACAAGGGTCGCGGCACCCTGGGCAACCACGACCTGGCACTCGTGGGCCGCGGCGCCAACCGCGAGCTTCTCGCAGGCCTCGCCGAGGGCGACAAGGTGACCATGAAATACTCGTGGACATTCAATCCCGGCGAAGAAAACGAGGTTACTCCCCTGGTAGAGAACGCTGTCGGCGGCAACGCCCTGGTGATGCGCAACGGCGAGCTCACTCCCCACAACTACAACGAGACCTATAACTCACAGGTTTATTCCCGCACGGGTTACGGCTGCTCGGCCGACGGCAAGACCCTCTACATGGTCGTTATCGACAAGTCGAGCGACCCCGTCTACGGCACCTCGGCAGGCTGCCCCACTGAAATCATGTGCCTCATCGCCAAGCACCTTGGCTGTGCCAACATGGCCAACTTTGACGCCGGCGGCTCGGCCGAGCTCATGGTCAACAACGCCGTAGTCAACAAGACTACCGAGGCCTCGCCCCGCGCCGTGGCCAACGGCTGGATGATCTTCTCGACCGCCCCCGAAGACGACAACGACGTGGCTCGCCTCGAATTCTCGGACTACAGCCTCGAGCAGCCCATCTACACCAGCTCGGCTCCCACAATGATCGCCTACAACAAGTATGGCGCAGTCATCGACTATGATTTCAAGGACTTCACCCTCTCGTGTGATCCCGCGATCGGCACCTGCGACGGCAGCGTCTTCGTGGCGGGCGCCAACCCCGGCACGGGCCTGATCACAGCCACCTGTGGCGACGTGACCGTCAGCAAGGAAATGACTATCCTCTCGGCCGAGCTCTCGATGCGCTCGCCCCTGATCCTCATCGACCACTACCGCCGGTATGCCCTGGAAGTTGTTGCCGCCCACGGCGACCGCAACTATCTCGTTGACCCAGCTCACCTGACCTGGACCGTAGCCGATCCCTCCGTAGCCATGATTGACGGAGACGGCGTGCTCCACGGCCTCGCCAACGGCACCACCACCATCAGCGGCACCCTGGGCGACTTCACCGCCGAGGCTACCGTGACCGTCGAGATCCCCACCGCCGCCTCAATGCTCATCGCTCCCCTGACCGGCTGGACCGTCAAGGGCGCATCGGGCATGACCGACGTCGTAATGGCCGAGGACGGCACCATCACCTACTCTTTCGGCAAGAAGACTTCGGGCCATCTCGAGGTTTCCCTGAAAGACGTCTATGTCTACTCGCTGCCCGACGCTCTCTTCACTGAATTCAACTCGACCGTTCAGGTTGCGTCGATCACCGTCGACCTGCTGCCTGCCAGCGCCTCGCGCCCCGTGAGCTACAAAGTTCAGCCCGACGGCGGCTTCGCACCTAACACCGACCACAACGTCGACCTGCTCCTGGGCGAGAACGTCGACCTCGAGGACATGACCTCCTTCCCGATGGAATGCCGCCGCCTGCGCTACACCTTCGAGACCCTGTCGACCAACCAGGGTGCCCAGACATTCAACTTCGGCGGCGTCTTCGCTTCCTATAAGCACTTCGACGGCGTCGAGGACATCGCTGTCGCTCCCGAAGCCAAGGGTGCCCGCCTGGCCCTGTCGTGCAATCCCGCCGAGGCCGGCTCGACAGTCGCTGTCCGCGGCCGCGCTCTCTCGTCGGTTGCCGTCTACAGCATCTCGGGCGCTCTCGTAGCCACCGTCGAGGCTGCCGATGACGCAGCTGTCTTCACAGCTCCCGCCGCGGGCACCTATGTCGTCGCCGCCAACACCGCCGACGGCCCCGCATCGGCCATCATGATCGTGAAATAACCTGAAACCGTTCCTATAAAACGCTATTTCTCAATGAAACGACTTTTTGTTGCATTGCTCGCCTGTGCTTCCCTCGCGGGAGCGCAGGCGCGCATAGCCGACGTTTCGGCACCCGAGCCGCTGCTGCGGGGCACCCAGAGCAACCTCTATAACCCGGTCCTGAGTCCCGACGGCACCAAGCTGCTCTTTTCCAAAGCGGACCACAGCGGCCTGCGCATGTATGACTACAACCTGGGCGTGACCGTCACCATCAGCGACGAGGCCCGCGCAGGATATAATCCCGTGTTCTCGCCCGACAGCCGCAGCGTGAACTTTGTGACTCAAACGACCGATGACCGCGGCCTCAACATGCGCGTCGAGCGCTCCTACGACATCGCCACCGGTACATGGACAGCCGTTGCCCCCGCCG
>CAYVTB010000011.1:22262-26812 GCA_964454365.1 uncultured Bacteroides sp.
CCCGCCGCATCAATCGAGGCCGGCCGCATCGTCTACTCGACCATCGACGGCTTCCTTTATCAGGTAAATGTAACCCTTAAATGATTCCGGCCATGAACAGCAAACTCTTATCAACACTGGCGGCCGGACTTCTGGCCCTGGGCGCATCGGCTCAGACTGCCTCTGACTACCTTATATTTATCAATCCCGGCCACGGCGGCCACGACTCTGACGACCGCAACGTCGTGATCGAGCCCTACGTCCAGGGCGACCCCGAGGGCTACTGGGAATCAAACTCCAACCTCACCAAGGGCCTGTGGCTGCGCTCGATGCTCGAAGCCAAGGGCTATAACGTGCAAATGTCGCGCACGACCAACACCACGGCCGACGACCTGAAGCTGTCGACCATCTCGGCTATGGCCAACGACGCCGGCGCCGACCTCTTCTTCTCGATCCACTCCAACGCCACCGGCACAGCCATCCGCGCCAATTTCCCGCTGATGCTCTACCGCGGCTGGGACGACGCGGCCGATAACCCCGAGGACCGCGTGATCGCCGCTATCCTCAACAAGCATCTGCTCGAGAACGAGGCTACCTACTGGACCGATCCCCGCACTAACATCCGCGGCGACTGGTCGTTCTACAACTGGGGCTACAAAGTGGGCCTGGGCGTGCTCCGCGAACTCACTGTGACCGGCATGCTCTCCGAAGGTTCCTTCCACGACTACATCCCCGAGACCTACCGCCTGATGAACGAGGACTTCTGCCGCCTTGAGGCATGGCACTTCCGCCGCGCCGTCGACGAATACTTCAAGCAGCCCGGCGAGACCGTAGGCCAGATTGCGGGCCGCATCAACGACTCACGCCTGCCCCGCCCCGGCGACTATATCATCCACGGCGATGACCGCCTCGCCACCGTGCAGAATGCCACCGTAGAACTCTACAACGAGGCCGGCACCCTGGTTGCCACCTACACCACCGACCCCGTGCTGGTGAACGGCCTCTATGCCTTCCGCGACGTTGAACCCGGCAAATACCACCTCAAGGTGTCCGCTTCAACCCACTATCCCACTGAAGCCGACGTGACCGTCGAAGCCGACGCCATCGCCTACTGCAACATCAAGATGGATCGCATCCGCGACACCGCGCCGACGGTCGTTGCCTACACCCCGGTGTGGAAAGAAGGCGACGAATACCTCCTGTGCAACACTCCCATCACCGTCGAGTTCTCGTGGGACATGGACATCGAGTCGACCGAGAAAGCTTTCTCTATCGAACCCGCCATCGAGGGCAAGTTCACCTGGAGCGACCTCAACTACAAGCTCACATTCACCCCCTCGGTACCCTACCAGACCGACACCGACTACACCGTGCGCGTAGCTACCACCGCCATGCACGCCGGCGGCATGGCTCTTGAAGAGCCTCTGGAATTCACATTCCACACCACCGATCGCAACTTCATGGAAATCCTGCGCCACTCGCCCGCCGATGGCGGCACGGCCCACTTCAGCGGCGCTGCCGTCGAACTGCGTCTCGACAAGCACCCCGATGCAAGCTCGATGACCTCGCAGTTCTCCTGCACCGACTCCAAGGGCAACAAGGTTCCGTTCAACCCCACCGGCAAGAAGTATTCGGGCGTGCGCCTGGACTACAGCTATGCTCGCCTGCCCTTCAGCGGAGACCTCACCGTCGGCGAGACCTATACCGTGCGCATCGCCGGCACCCTCTGTGACCGCGACGGCATCACAATCAAGGAACCGCTCGAATTCACCTTCACCGCCGTTGACGCCGGCGCCCCCGTGGAAATGCCGCTGCTCAACAACATGGCTACCGCGAGCGTCTTTGAATTTGACAGCGAGGCCTCGACCAACACTTCCAAGGGTAAAGTGGCCGACGAGAAGAAAATCGTCCTCAGCGACGCCACTTCGGTATCACTGACCTATGCCTTTACAGAAAATGAAGGCGGCGAAGCAGTCTTTAACCGCGTTGTCCCCGACGGCGAACCGAGCGTTGAAGCCGGCTCAACCCTGGGCTTCCATGTCTACGGCGACCTCACCTGCAACAAGCTCGTGATGCAGCTTTCCAACTCGGTTTCCAACACCTACCTCACTGTCGCCACCCTCGACTTCCTGGGATGGAAATACATTGAAGTTCCTGTTCCCGCCGACGTTTACGGCACATTTACCGGCCTGCGCATCGAACAGGCCGACGTGCCCGGCTCGATCGAAGGCGTCGTCTATCTCGACGATATCCACATGGACACCGGCAACTCGGTCAACGACATCGCCATCGCCGGCCTCACCCTCGGTCCCGTGCCCGCCTCGGAATACCTCATCGCCAATGCCGACTGCCTCATCTCGCGCATCGAGCTCATCTCGATGAACGGCGCTACAGTCGCTGCAGCCGACGGCAACGTGCTCAACGTGAGCGAAATTCCCGCAGGCAACTACCTCTGCCGCATCTCTGCCGGCCCGTCGACAGTAGTGCGCAAAGCAATCATCAAACACTAATTATCTGACAATGAATATTTCAAGAATCCTAACCTTAGCTGTTGCCGCCGCCTCCATCACGGCGGCAGCAGCCGCTCCCCGCGCTCTCAGCGTAGACAAGGGTGCTTTCCACCCGGTGCTGTCGCCCGACGGGACCACCCTGCTGTTCTCGACAGAGGACCACACGGGCCTCAAAGCTCTTGACATGACTTCGGGCGACGTTACCGTCATCGACGAAGCTGCCTCGGCAGGCTTCCAGCCCGTGTTCACCGCCGACGGCTCGCGCGTGCTCTACCGCACTGCATCGACCCGCGAGGGACTGCTCTACCGCGACGTCCGCGCCTATGATTTTGCCGAAAAGGCCGTTTCGACCCTCGAGGCACCCTCGCGCAGCCGCGCCCACGTCGCCACAATGGCAGACGCAACCTACGCCCTGGCCGATTTCTCGACTATCGAGGTATCACTGGACGGCAAGGTTTCGCGCGTAAGCCCCGTCGAGGGTGCATACTCCTACCAGTGGGCCAGCCTGTCGCCCGACTGCAGCAAGCTCGCCTTCACAGAGCCCTTCAAGGGTGTCTATGTAAGCGCTGCCGACGGCTCGGCCGCCCGCAACATCCTCCCCAAGGGTGACTATGTTTCCTGGGCCGGTCCCTCGACCATCATCGCCGTGGTATCTCACGACGACGGCTATGTGCTGCTCGACTCGCGCCTCGTGGCCGTGAACATCAACACAGGCATCGTCTCCTACCTCACCCCCGAGGACGTACTTGTTTCGGAAGCTACCGCTGCTCCTAACGGCCTCGTCGTTTACTCCGACGTCAACGGCAAACTGTTTTCAATTGACATCAACGCCCTTTAAACCGTCAGCACCATGAAAAGAATTATCCTTCTTGCAATCGCGGCAATATTCCTTGCCTGCCAGGGCGCTGACGCCAAGAAAATGTCGGACCTGCGCATCTACATCAATCCCGGTCACGGCGGCTACACCTCCAACGACCGTCCAATCCACCTCTACCCCTTTGAGAAAAACGACTCCCTGGGCTACTGGGAATCCAAGAGTAACCTCTACAAGGGTCTCCACATGTATCATATGCTTGATTCGCTGGGTGCCACGCCCATGATTTCGCGTATCAAGAACACCGAGGCCGACGACCGCTCGCTGTCGGGCATCGCAGCCGAGGCCAACCAGTTTGGCGCCGACCTCTTCTTCTCGATTCACTCCAACGCCGGCGAGGACGTCAACTACCCCCTGATGCTCTACCGCGAGAACGATTTCGGCACTCCCCGCTATCCCGAAAGTATCACCCTGTGCGAAATTCTCGGCAAAACACTCTATTCCAATCAGCTGCCCCTCTGGACCCACGATCTCGAGATCGCCGGTGACCTCACCTTCTACCGCAACATGTGGCAGGGTGGTCTCGGCGTGCTCCGCACCCTCTATGTCGTAGGTCTCCTCAGCGAGGGCGGCATGCACGAGCATCGTCCCGAGGCCTACCGCCTGATGAACGACGACTACTGGTGGCTCGAGGCATGGCATTTTGTTCGTGCCATCATGGAATACTTCGACACCGAGGACCGCTTCGTCACCGGTAACGTGGCCGGTATCGTTTACGACGATCACAACCTCCGCGAGAAAGACATGACTGTTGCATTCACCGTCTACGGCCGCGACCGTCTCGCTCCCGTCAACGGCTGCTACATCGAGCTCATCGACGCCGCCGGCAATGTAGTGCAGAAGCGCACCACCGACAACATCTACAACGGCGTCTATGTCTTCCGCAACGTTGCCCCCGGTACCTACACCGTCAACACCCACCACGGCGATTACTACGACGAGACAGCTACCGTCGAAGTCAAGGCCAACGAAGTGACCTACCAGGACATGCCCCTGTCGATGAAGCGTGAATTCCCCCTGGAAATCACCAAGTACACTCCCAATGTCGCTGCCGACGAGGAAGTTTCCTGCGCCACTGTGATCGAATTTGATTTCAATACCGACGTCGACGAGAAATCGTTCGAGGCCGCTTTCTCGATCGAGCCCGAGGTTGAAGGTTTCTTCACCTACAGCAAGAACTACCACCA
>CAYVTB010000012.1:0-25190 GCA_964454365.1 uncultured Bacteroides sp.
GGCCGAGTTCGTCGTAATTCTTGCCGCGGAGGGGGTTTTCGGGGAAGAGGTTGATGTGGTCGGTGATGATCATTACGTCGCCTACACGGAATTCCTTGTTCATGCCGCCGGCGGCGTTGGAGACAAACAGAGTGTCGACGCCGAGGGCCTTGAAGACACGCACGGGGAAGGTGACCTGCTTCATGTCGTAACCTTCATAATAGTGGAAGCGGCCCTGCATGGCAATGACGCGCTTGCCGCCGAGGACGCCGAAGATGAGGTTTCCGCTGTGGCCTTCCACGGTAGAAACAGGGAAGTTGGGAATTTCAGAGTAGGGGATATATTGCTTGTCCTCGATGTAGTCTACGAGAGAACCGAGGCCTGTGCCGAGGATGATAGCTGTCGAGGGCATTTCGCCCGAAACGCGCTCTTTGAGATAAGCGGCCGTTTCATTGATTTTGTTGAGCATGGTAGTTATGTAATGGTTATGTGAAGTTTATGAATTAACGAAAAATGCCGGAGGAAAGTTGCGGCTCACTTGAGGAAGTCGCGCAGGTAGCGGCCGATCGCTTCCTCGAAGGTTGTGTTGCCGTGGGTCGAGAATTCCACCTTGACGGGAACATAGAAGGTGTGGGCCCGCAATTCCGGAGGGAAATAGGGGCTGGCGGCCATGCGCACGGCGTCTTTCTCCGTCGTTACCAGGATGCGGTTATGGCCCTTCATGGTGATGAAGCGGTTGAGCAGAAGATTCATGTCCTTGCGCGTATAGGCGTGATGGTCATTAAATATATTGACTCTCACGCGAGGCATGAAGCTCTTGAGATAACGGATAAACGGCCGAGGATTGCCAATACCGGCGACTGCGAGAATGGAGTCGGCGCCCGTCATCCATTCAAGGCAGGGCACGACCGAAGCCTGGTCGGGGAAAACAGGCTCGAGATTCTGGTAGGCATAGCGCGAGAAAAACAGCTGCTGATAGGGGAACAGCTTAAGGTTGCGGATAAAGAGTCGATAATCAAGACCGGCCATGGTGTCGGGACACTTGGTCACGATTACAATGTCGGCGCGGTTGATACCTCGCAGGGGCTCGCGCAGGCGTCCGTAGGGGAGCATGTGGTCCTCGTAGAGAGGATGGTTGAACTCTGTGAGCACGACGGCGGCCGTCGGTTTCACATATCGATGCTGGAAAGCATCGTCGAGCAGGATGAGGTTGATATCCGGGTTAAGACGCCTCAGCTCCTTAATGGCCTTGACGCGATCTTCGCCGACAGCCACCGTTATCTTGCAATCAAATTTATGGTAAATCTGATAGGCTTCGTCACCGATATCGGTGGGTTTGGAGTAGGGGGTGGCGAGCACAAATCCCTTGGTCTTGCGCTTGTAACCACGCGAAAGTACCGCAACATGATAATTGAGCCGGAGAGCCTCCACGAGATACTCGATGTGTGGGGTCTTACCCGTGCCGCCCACGGCCAGATTGCCGACGGCTATCACCGGAATGTCAAATTCGTGCTGCGGCAGGATGTGGTAATCAAACATCTTGTTGCGCACATAGGTAATGAAGCCGTAAAGCTTTGATAACGGCAACAGTACCAGCTTGGAGACAATCGAGCGCGCAGACATTCGATTATATGTTTAGATTCAGTTGAATACGACGGGAATCATACGGGCCTGGCGGGGATTGAGACGACGGAGAGCCTCGACGGTGCGTTGCATTGCGGCAACGGTGAAGTCATTGCCCACTGTCACGTTGTCGCGGGCCTCGCGTACGATCTGTGCGATGAACGTGTCTTCAACCTCGGGATAATAGACAAATCTTTTCTCGTCAAGGCCGAGCTTGGAAGTCATGACGTTCACTGTCTCCGTGAGGCCGGCGATGCGGTCCACAAGACCAATCTCAAGAGCTTTCGAGCCGATCCACACGCGGCCCTCGGCAATTGTCTTGACAGAGTCCTGCGACATGTGGCGACCGGCAGCGACACGAGATGTAAATGTTTCGTAAATATCATTAACGCTTGACTGAAGGGCAGCGAGCTGCTCGGAAGTCAAGGGCGCGGTAAGATTCATGTAGGCCGCATTGGGGTTGGTCTCAACGGTCGAGAAGGTAATGCCGAGTTTATCGGTGAGCAGGCCCGAGAAGTCGGGCACCATGCCGAATACGCCGATAGAGCCGGTAAGTGTCGTGCGGTCGGCAAATATCGAGTCGGCTCCGCAAGAGATGTAGTAACCTCCCGAGGCAGCCATGTCGCCCATGGAGACATAAAACGGCTTGCCCTTGGACTTAAAATACTCGAGAGCTTCCCAGATCTGTTCGGAAGCAAAGGCGCTGCCGCCTCCCGAGTTAACGCGGAGAACGAGACCCTTGACGTTGTCGTCGTCGGCAAGTTTGATGATCAGAGGTGTCATTTTGTCGCCTACGATACCGCCGTTGCCGGAGTCTACAATGTCACCGACAGCAAAGAGCACGGCCACATGATCCTTGTCTTTGGAAGTTCCTTTTTGAGCAGCCATGTAATCGGAGGGAGTTACGAGAGGGAGCTCCTCATCGTGGTCGATGTCAAGGCGCTTGCGCAGGAGGTCCTCAACCTGGCGGCGATAGCGGAGTGCTGTGACAGCCTTGGCGTCAAGGATGCGCTGGGCGCTCCATGTGCTCATGATAGAGTCGGCCCACATGTTGACATCTGCGACAGGAACATCGCGTCCCTCGGCTATGCCTTCAGAGACAAAGCTCCACAGGGTGTCGGCGGTCTGCTGAAGTTGCAGGCGAGAAGCGGGACTCATTTCTTTGGCAAAGAAAGGCTCGACGGCGCTCTTGAAAGTACCGACGCGCACAATCTGCATCTTCACGCCGATTTTATCGAGCAATCCCGTGTAGAAAGGAACGTTGGCTGCGACGCCATGAACCCCTACACCGCCCATGGGATTGAGGAAAACGCTGTCGGCTGCAGAAGCCAGCAGCAGGTTGCCCTGGTGGTAAAAGTCGCCGTAGGCCAGAATCCATTTTCCGGATTTCTTGAATTCGCGCAGGGCATTGAGAATTTCTTCGTAGGAGGCATTGCCGCCCGAGCCCATGTCAGCATTGATATAGATACCCTTGATGTGGGAATCGTTAGCGGCAAGCTTGATAGAGTTGAGGATATCGACCAGCGACTCGCCGCTGTCATCGACTTCGCGCATCATATCCATCAGCGAGGCAGGTTGATAGCGCTCGGGCATGGAACCGTTCAAGTCGATATATAGGATCGAATTCTTGTTTATCTTAATCTGGGGAGCCGACGACGAGATAATCGAGGCTGCTGCAAAGAAAACAACCACCCCGCAGATAAGCAGGGTAATCCACAGGCCGGCAATGGTGCCAAGTAACGAGATGAAAAACTTTTTAAACATTTTCGGTCAATATATAGTCGATGCAAAGTTAATACAAAACAGCCAATAATTGATAAAGAAAACCTAAAAAGATAGCAAATTCAAATAAATAAAAACCATAAACAGTTAAGGTATATGAAAAAGGATTTTTTCAGAAAAGATAATAAAAAGAGACGCCCCGATGCCTGTCTGAGGCGGGGCGTCTCGATGATTAAGGCTTAAGGGTATCAGAGAATAACCTTGGTAGCTGTCGTGCCGCTCACCTTTATTGCGGGAGTGCCCTTGGAGGGATTGACTATCTTCTGCCCCCGGAGGTTGTAGTAGATGGACCCGGTCTCGTTCCCGTCGGCTTCTATCAGTTCGATGCCGGTGATACCGACCTTCAATACAGCAGGTTCCGATGCTTGGCCGCGGGCCAGGATATTGCCATTGTTATCAACAAGGTAGGGAACTACGACAGCGGTATATGTGACTTCGTTCTCGATGGAAACTTCGAAAGAGCCTGAGGTTGCGGCGGTTTCGAGCGAGCCAACGGGGATGCCAACGACACCGTCGGCATCACATTCTGCTGTAATCTGCAGTTTGCGGATCAGGATTGCACCATCTTCATTTCCTTCTGTGCGAGTCATGAACAGGAACTGGCTCTTGGCGCCGGCACCGGTGAGGTCGAAGTTATATGTCTCGTAGTCCTCGGGCACATTCTCTGTTGTGCCAAAGGCCGATGCAACCTCATATTTATTTGTTTCGGCGTTGAATGTGAGGAGTCCTGCGAGCAGGCCGTTGCCGGGCGAAGCAGCTTCGATATTTACGTTTACCATGCCGCCCTTGATGTTGGAGAGGTCATAGTCCATCGAACCAAGCGATGCGAGCAGGCCGGTTATTGCTGTATAATAGGAATTATCCCAGAATCCGTAGGCGCCGGGCGCGGAGCAACCGAGGTTGAACTGCCAACCCGGGAGCTGGGGCATGGATTCGAACCAGTAATCGGATTCCTCGGGTTCAGCTACGGTGCCGCTGCTTGTAATGCCCGAGAAGTCGGCGTCGGCAAGCATGATGGTCTGACCTGCAACTACAGGATGTGCCGAATTGACGGTGAGAACGTAGTAGTTTGCACCGGCAGTTGCAGTCCAGTTTACGTTGAGGGAATTGTTGTCGTTCCCTGCGGTGAGAGTCACACCGTCGGGTGCCGGAAGCTCGCACACAAGCACGCAGTTAGATGCGCCTGTGGTGAACGAGCCGTTGGTAGCGGCCACGGTATAGGAGTAAAAGTTGCCGGGAGTGAGTCCGGTTACATCATAGGAATTGCCCTCTACATATTGTGCATCGAGATATATTGAGGTATTGGCCTTTGTGTCGATATCGAAATTGTAGACTGTGAGGTAGTAGCCCGTGGCGCCTTCCACTTCGCTCCAGTTGGCTGTAAATGATGTTCCCGTATAATCGGTATACTCCTGAGCTATGGGAATCTGCAGCTCGGCCTTTTGGCCTTTAACAACCACGTTCTTGATAACGATATCTGCCCCGCCATCGGCAAAGAGAGTGAAATAGTAGGAATCGTCGTCGCTTTCAGGCACAAAGTCTTTTGCATCGATTTTCAGCGAAAGGTGGGTCCATTCAGTGCTTATGTCACCACTGTCCTCGTCGAAATTATAAGTATAGTCCGAAGCATAGACCCAGAGCTCGTCGGTTTCAACGCCACAGCCGGGAACGATTTTAACATCAAGCTCGATAATCACTTCCATCGGCTCGTAAATATCGGGAGTCCAAAGCATGCCTTCCATGATCCACGGAAAGTCGGAGTCGGGGTCTTCGTCGTATTCAAAAGGCACATACACAGCGCCACCGGCTTGCATTAAGCCCTGGCCGCCAAAACCATAGTTCTCTTCGCCGATGATTTCTTCGGGAATGTTATCCCAGTCATCGAGTTCGAGCTCGACGGGATCGGTCTCGGAGCCTTCGGTCAGGAAGTCGAACGAGCAAGAATAGATTATGTTCTCCTCAGCAGTTGCAGCAAATCTTGCAGGAGCCTTGTGGATGAGGGAATTGGCACGTTGTTTTTTTGCAGGCTTGCGCAATGCACGGCCCTTTTCGGCGGGGGTGTTGGTGCGCGATGTCGCAATAACTTTGGGCGAGGCTACGGCGCCTTCTACAAGGTCCGTTGCGAGGGCATCCCCTGCAGACATTCCTCCAACAGCAACAGCTGTCAATAAAGAAAGAGTAAATTTTGTCATGAAAAAGAATTCTTATTTAATATTAGATTGAAATCTGTCGGCAAAAGTACATAAAAAACGTGATTTTGTTGTATATTTGCGGAATGAAATTGATAGTTTACTTAATGGCATTAACGGTTGTTGCACTGTTCACAGTCTCGTGCAACACTCATAAGCATGCTTCAACATTACAAGAGGAGGTTGAAGAGTCCACAATGTTCTTTGAACCGGAACAACAACCTTACTACTTGCATGGTGGCAATGACGGGTTGCTGAGGGATCTGTACAGTGCCATGTCGGAGACAGCTCCGATCACGGAGGACAGTGTTTCGGGCCGCGCTGTCGTTAAGATCAAAATCACCAAAGAAGGCACAATTGACCCAAATTCTATAGATGTATTCAGAAATCAGTCTGTGCCGGCCGATTATTTGAACGCCGCCATTGAAGCCATCAAGAATTTAGGCAAATTTGAACCCGGCAAGATGAACGGCACTCCCTTGACAGTAACATATTACCTTACAATAAAATATCCTATTCCATCAGACCTAATCAACACGAGTGAATAAACCAATCTTGCCACCCCATCTTAGCATACAAAAATAGTTAAGTCTTATCTTGCTTATGGATGGAAAGGTCGGGGAAGTGTCGTTTGATGAATTGGCTTAGTGAGGATGCGGTGAGTCCCAAGCGTTTAGCTATAGAATTCAAGGATTCGGATGTGCTCTGATATAATCGGATTGCCTCTCCGTATTTTTCCATGGCCTTGGAAGAGAAGGTCTTTCCGTCGGCAGTCTTGTCGCGACCAAGTTCCTGATGCAGCTGTGGGACATATTTTTTCAGATATTGCCTGAGTGACTCAGGATTTAACCTGAATTCAGCTGCGGCGGCAGCTATTGATATCTCGCCTTCCTGCAGGCGCTCGACGGCGACGGAATACTTATCTGTCGACATCGGTTTCCTATTGGCGGACAGATCTCTATGCCAGGTATTCAGATAGTTGTAAAAGCCTTTTTTTGACAAGCCGAGCCCTGCTGCGATTTTGGCTGCCGATATTGATGTTGTCTTATATATCTCCAGGGCTTCCGCATATTTTTTGACGGTCGCAGGGGAAGGCGCATACAGAGTGCCGCGCCCGGTAATTTTGCCTGAGCAGCGTTGCTTGACGGCTTGACGGCGGATCTTTATGCGGTTTTCAACTAATTCTTTATGGTAAAAGATCAGGTGCTGCTCCAGGCCGATGCAGGAGACATCGCATAGTTCGGCGGCTTCTTTTACGGTAATATATCGGTCGGCTGTAAGAAGTTCAATCGCCGGGGCATACTGCTCAGTGGACTGAGGACGTGGACCGCGAAGCAGATTGTCGTTTACCTCCAGCCGTTGACGTGCACGTTCCCTATACTCGAGTATTTCGGGATAATGGGTGTGTAACTGGCGGGCGAGATTGGCGCCTTCCAGTCCGAATTCCCTTGCAATTTCCGAGATATTGCAGTCGATGTATTCAATGCTGTCGCAGGCCGCGATAGCTTCCCTGTAGCGCTTTCGGGTCTCGGGAAGCTGTCCGCGTCGCTGCTTTAGTCTGATGTCGGCAGCATCAGACGGGGTACAGTCTATACCGTTGCGCCTGAGCATCAGATAGCGGTGGTAGGAAGATATGTAACGGGAAAAACCTCCCACTGAGATATTGCACCTGCGGCAAATCTCTGCAATGGAAAGATCAGAGCCGGTGTACAATTCCAGAGCCGGTCGATATTTTTCTTCCGTTTCAGGTTTACAGCCCCGCGAGCGGTTACAGATTTTCCCTTCCAAGATCTTGAAGTTACTTTTCCCTTACAGGGCGTATAGGGCGGGCCAGAGTTTTCCTGCAGAGCATGCGGTTGGTGGAAATAAACAGATTCTGTTCATTTCCGACAATAAATGTTAAAGCCTGGTCTTTGTAAAAAGACGCACTGTTGCACCAAAGATACACATGGCCGGGGTTCATGTTCCCACCGAGTTTGAAGAGCGAGTGACCGTCACGATGCCAACGTTGACCGGTTGCAGTCAGCAAGATGACAGGGTCGCCCGTCCCGGCCCTATTAGGATAGGCGTTATATTGGTAATATGTATTCTTCTGTTCTCTGTTGCCGTTAAATACCTGACTGATATTTGCCTTACCCCATAGAGGTACATCATTGACAAATTTATTCTCATTCTGACCTTTTGTTAAAAGTTCAAAGAAGCTTTGTGGCGGAACCATAAAGCCGGCAGGAGAGGGATCATAAATTGTCTTTACACCGGAGTAAGAATATTTTCGGGTGGGCAGCGGAGTTGACGTTACATCAATACCTCCTTCGTACTGCACGACTCCGGAAGCATTCTTCAGGAGAATATCCTCGTTATTATAGTAATTATTCCACAGATTATAGTAATGGTCAGTTGTCCAATCATCATTATCCTCTTTATTTGTACCGGCTAAGAGTAAATTGGGGTTTCTGATAGCGTCTTTGATTTTTGTGGAAGAGTAATTCATGTAGCCGTAGGGGAGATCACCGAAATTGTACTTGACAAGATCGTCATTGTTGCTGTCGCAATAGCGGAAGCCTACCATCGGATCCTTACGACCCCATTGATAATAAGTATTATTACCGATCCAGAACTCGATTTTCTTGCCTCGCTGCTTGATATTTAGTTCCTTTGTTACATTTTTGCCGCCTTGCTGAGTAAATGTGAATTTGCCGGTACGTTCGAGGTAAGAGACGTTTTTGGGATCACACCATCCGAGATTGCGGATAGCGAGTTCAAAGGGCCCATAGGCAGCCTCGTCTTCACGCCAGGTCTCGCACATGATGCCTCCCACAAGAGTCTGGTTGTCATCTACCATGTCTTCATTAACCCAGATGTGCCAACTCCACATAATTACATCATTATCGTCGCAGACAGCAATTACACTATTGGATTGCTGAAGATCTCGCCGGGCAATATGGAACTTGACGTAATTACCTGTAAGCTCAATATGGTCGATGATACCGTAGGCATCCTGCCACACGAGTTTGGCATGATCAGCTCCTGTGATATAGGGACTTGAAATCTTCGCTCCATTATAGTCTGTGAAATGATTCAGGGGCTCATGGGTCTTGCTCGAGGACGGAAGTTTCGGTCCATAGAAAGTGTAGGAGTCGGAATTTGTTCCACCGTCGACGATCGCATTTCCATAGACGAGGGGAAAGGTGTACCAGCCGGCACGGTTCACTACATAGCAGTTGGCCGTGTTACGCAGGGAATTACCACGATTACTGATCGAGAGGTCGATTGGCTCCTCTTTTGTTCCCGCCTCGTCCTTGGCACGCATCACCCAGTCACCTTCCCAGTTTGTTGCAACATACTGGGTTCTGAATGTCAGGTCATACCTGGTCTTTCGGGCCGGATCAGATGCCGGAGGTACGTCGCCAAAGGACACGTTGTCATCGTTGAAAACTTTCCCGGGGAACCAGTCAGTGGCAGGCACGGACATTGGAATGTCACTCTGATATTGATTGATGAAGTCTTGATACAGTTCACTACCGATATTGGTACCGTTACTTGACACGGCTGACCACGCTAACGGCTCCTTTATGTTAGGATTGTTTTTGCGGTAGCGATAACTCGTGACATTGTAATAGGAGCCTTCCGTAACGGTAGCGTTAATAATTATATTGTCGTTATCGTCGCTGAAAGCGCCTGCCCGGGGTTCGACATCGTTCTCAGCCTGGATGGAGCCGGTGACATCAAAGACGTAGGCCCACACTTCGGAAGATGTCGAGATAGTGTAGATATATTCCTTGCCGGCTTCCCAAGCGGGGATTTCTTCTGATTTCAGCTTGCCCTTGAGCTTCTTCGGGGTGTCAGCGCCGTCAGGCTTGAAGGTGATGATGAGCTCGGCATCATCGGGAATCGACTGCGGGATGAGCATGAAGGTCTTGTCGTTCATGCCCTCGATATCGTCGTTTATCACTACGATATCGTCGGGCCCAGGGACGTTATCTGATGCAATAGTCTTGTAGTTGAAGGCCTGGGTGTACTCGGCGACGTTGTCACCGAGATCGGTCCAGGAGAAGGCAGGAGCGGCCTCGGCGTCGGGGTTGAAGATGCAGTTGCCCGAGCCGGCCACGCCTTTGAGGGATATGTCGATGATTTCACCGCCGGCAACGTCGCGCACGGCAAACTTGATAGCTGCCAGGGCATGACGGAAATTGAGTGGCGCGTAGCCGCCGTTATCGCTGCGGTTACAGGTCGTGGACGCCAGCATGATGTCGGGCTGCAGCTCGGCGTCCCTGCGGGGTTCGGTGTCCGAGACCGGCACGGTGTAGGAGAAGGTGATAGTTTCCGCACCGAGGTTTAGCCCGACGGCCGATGCAAAAGCCGACACGGGTGCAAAGGCATTGAAAAGCAAAGGTTTCTGCTCGGGCCAGTAATAGCGAGGGTCGCGGATGTACCACACATCGCCGTTGTCGTCCCCGGGAGCAGGGACGGCGGTAGCCTGCTGGATATAAGTTTCTTTACCTCCGGTAGTATAGGATGCCTGTACAAGAAAGTCGTGGCAGATGGAAATGAAATTGGCGGTCGTGACCTGCGCGCCTCGCGAAGCCACACCGACGCCGGTAGCGCGTTCATCTTCGCGACCTACATAGCGGTGGATATACAGGGTATCTTTCCCATCGGTGAGTGAGATAGGGGATAGGTCGCAGTCGTTTATATCGGGTTGGCCGCTGCGGGAGTAGGTGAGCAAGTCCATGCCCGAGGTGACGTCAAAGCGAATCATGTTGTCGGGAAGGCGATTGGACCCGTTACGGTCAAACGGATCATCGGCACACGACACCGCGAGGGCAATGACCGGGAGGGAAAAGAGTATATTATAGTATTTAGATTTCATTGCTTCAATCAGTTACATCTATTTCTGAGCGGCCTCCCGGAACCCAGGGCTCAACGGTGACCTTGAAGAGTATCTCAGAGCCTTCCAAGGTGATGTTCACAACAACATGGGTGTTGCGGAAAAGGGCTTTGAGGTTGGGCAGCTTGAAGGTGAAGGGCGCTTCGGTGCCGTCGATGTCGAAAGTCAAGGTATACTCCTGCTCGCCGCCGTCGACTTCGCCGTTCTTGAGATTTATACTTTCGGGAAGATAAAAGACGGCCTGAGTTTTACCAGGTTCATGGGTCGCGGGATCTGCGGCCATGACGTCAAAGCTGTCATGAGTGTAGGTAAGCGTCCTGTCGGCGGTGGCGGGTAGCTCGTAGTCCTTGAGCCAGCCGGCAGCCTCGGTGACGGCATAGTCATCGTTGACCGAGGATGCATCGGAAACCTGTCGCAGCCAGTCGATCCACGTTTTTCCGTTGAAAAGAGCCCGGTTCTGCTCGCTGTCGTTGACGCGGGCCAGCAGATAGTTGCGGTCGGCGTGGCGGTCAACGGTGAGGCTGTTGACTTTCACCTGCTCGTAACGCAGATTCTCGAGGTTAACGGTGAATTTGGTAGCGACGCGCACGACATAGAATGTTTCCTCAATACTGCCGTTTTCAGGGAAAACAATGTCATACATTGACGACATCGGGATCGGTTTATCCTCCGAATAGTCGGGTTCGAAATGAAGGTCAGTGACAGCCTCAGCAAATCCAGCATCGTCTTCTCCAAAACCATTGAAGAAAGTCGCAAGTGATCCCAAGGAACCCGCGGAGCCTTCAATCGAGGCGACGCTTTCCTCGTTGGCAAAGAGGAAAATCTTCTTTGCTTCGCAGGGCTTGACCTTGAGAAGAATATATTTTTTATCGCCGGGGCCCTGGAGGGAGAAATGGCGGTTGTGCTCCACTGTACCGTCGGCGTGAAGGACAACGACGCGCACGGTACTCATCATTTCCATTTCGGGCATTCCGGCCGTCCCCGCTCTCGACTGCCCGATAGTGGCGACGTTGATATACAGAGCACCTGCCGGCGCCTCGTCGGGCCGGATATCCTCATGACTGCTGCACGCCACCATCAAAGGCAAAGCGAGAGCCGCCAGGCAAACAACGATGCTATGTATTAAATTGTGGGACATCAGTCAAATACTTGTTAATTAATCAATTTCGACTTCATTCAGAATCACATGCCAGGAGTGAATCAGAATCTCGCTGCTTATCCAGTTGTTGTTTTCGTCGAGGAAGAAAGTCATGGTGTAATCATCCTCGCGGTCAAGAAATTCCTGGTCGGTCATCTTGTGGCCGTATTCCTCCTCGTAGTAGTCTTTTGCGAGAAGAGCGTAGTCAATGACAGGGATGCGGGCTACGCGCTCACCCTTGTCGTTGGTGACGGTGAGAATCATATCCTTTCGGCGGGATTCCATCATGCGGCCGACCGTGAGATCGGCGATGGCGCCCTTGACGGTGATAATGGCGCGGCTGTCTTCCTTGCCGAGGCCAGCAACGCCGCTCTGCAACTTCCAGGGATGGTATATGATGTTTTCATCGTCGAGGAGCTGATTGTCATGGGCCATCAGGCCGTTCTCGTCCTCGATGCGGAAGTTGAACCGGTTGACATCTACATCCTCGCCCGAGAGATGGTGGAGAATAACGCGGATATGATTGGTGTTCTTGGTGAGGTACATAGTGTATTCGTAGCTTCCGCCATCCTCGTTTTCAGGGAGATTCACGTCGAGCGTGCCATGGAAGAGGCGATAGAGATGGTCGCGGCTGTGAGCCCCGTCGAGATCTCGCTCGCGGTTGAGGGCACACTGCAGCTGCTCCATGCGGGTGACGCCTACACGGGCCTCGGGCACGGAGAAGGATTCGGGGCGCTCGCCGTCGTTGCGCAGGCCACACCATGCCAGCAACTTATAGTCACCGGCGGGCAGGTCGAGCTCCATGGAGTAACCTGCTGCGGCAGGCTCTATCGTCTCGTCCTTCTGCCACACGAGCGTTCCCGAGGTATCAAAGGCGTAGAGATGAACCGACGATACCTCGTTGGCAAAGGCATCGGCCCATTTCAGATTTCTGTCGTAACAGAAACGGACACGGTAGTACACCGAGCAATCGCCTTGGTCGTCGTAAACCCAGCTGTTGCAGGACGGCAGGACAGACATGCACGTCAAAGCCACCAAGACCTTGGCTGCCGCTTTCCTTATCAATGCCTGTATATTCATATCGTTAACTTTTTTCTTGGTTGTAGTCTATATGTAGTGTGCGGAAGGTTCCGCATCGTTGTTTTCTCAATAAGAGGGATACCCCGACGGAAAGCCCGGGTTTCCAATGCCACACCTCCGTTTGGTACCGGTGGGCGGGTACAGTAGATTTTTGAGGAAAATTTAATTTAAGGGAGACGGGAGCCGCCTCCCTTAAATTATCTTATCAGGAGCGCCCTGGGGCGCCGGAGTTCAGATTACCATTCCAACTCGTAGTTGTTGGAAACGATGTGCCAAGACAGGATATTGATCTGAGCAGCAATATAGTGATCGTTGGGATCGGGCTTCTCGGGATATACCACCAGCTCGGGATCGTAGATAGGAGTACCGAGGCCGGCAATCTTGGTGACAGTGGTCTTGTAGACATGGTTGCGGACTACACCCTTGGTGTTACCATTATGAATGATTTCATAGTAGTAGTAAGTCATACCGTTCTTCCACACGAGGGGATGGTCAACAACATCCTTGTTCATCAGAGCAGCGTTAAGATTGGCTGCGGGAACATTTGGCTCGATTTGAGCTTCATCGGTAGTATCATACCAAGGCAGAGCTGCGGCTGCAACAGTAAGCTGAGCACAGACAAAGCAGTTATTCTCGCTGTCTTCTTCAGTTTCCTGCTCAAGGGTAACAATCTTGATGTCGTTGATATCGATCTGACGACGACCGTCGGCTGTAGGAGTATAGTAGTGGTGGCCGTTGGCTGCGAGCTGTGACAGAATATTCTGCTTAAGCAGGGGAAGGTTTTTGGATTCGTCCTCATCGTTTACTTCGTCGGCAAAGTGGGCACCCAAGTGTCGCACAATAGTCAGAGTGTTGCCTGCTGCATTATAAAGGGTGCCACGGAGGACAACCTTTGTACGGTTAAGATTAGTGGTTTCGCCTGCACTGTTGGTGTAATCTTCAGCATTCTCGTTGGTGTATAATGCTTCCGAAAGCTCGTGGAGAGATGCCGGCTGGAGATCAAAGTACCTGTTAACGGCACTGCTTGCATTGATTGCCCAGCAACTGCGGAATTTATTTGCAGGCTGCCACCAAGTCATATCCCACTCGGTGTTGATTTTTTTGCCAAGACGGCCTACAGATGTTTCTGCAGCCAGAGTCCAACCGTTGATTTCCAGATAGACCTGCTCGCCATTTACTTTTATATCTGCGCCGTTTTTATCCTTGAGAGCAAGGAGTCCTTCAGCATTGAAACCGGCTTCGTTACCGATATTAACGGTGACTTTGGCAACGTTACGCTCAACATAAATAGTAACGGGGTTTGCACGGGCGTCATCGGGAGTCTTAGCAAGGTTTTCGGATGTGATGGGCACTGCACATACTTCCTGACCGTCAGCGCGGTAAACGGAGTTGAACATTACGAAATTGCCTTCCGTGGTCAGTGAGTTCTTAGCGTAGTCATTGGTGACGTTTTTCAGTTCCTGAAGACTGCGTGACGGAACGGTTGTTTCAGTAGGATTGATAACGGCTGCCATGCGGGTAGGAAGCTTATCGCCGTTTTTGGTGCTGATGACGATAGTCGCGGTCTTAAGATGGCTTTCAATGTCATTTGTACCGGGATCGGGAACCTGATCGCCGTCGGCGGGGGTCCAGTCATAGTAATTCACATAGTTGGTACCAAGGAGCTTGACGTTAGCAGGAGCTCCTGTCTCTGTGAAGAAGTAGAAGCGGATCTTGGAGATCTTGTTTTCAGCTGTAGAACCGTCTTCATAGCCGGGCTCAGCGGCACGCGAAGTTGCGGGGTCGGAAGATCTTAGTGTGACGGTCAGATAATTGGTGGTTGCATCGCCGTTTTCGCCGCCGGTGGGAACAAATTCCTCTTGTGAGCATCCGGTGAAGAGCATGGATGCAAGAAGAGAGACAAATAGAAATTTACTTTTCATGTTGGTTAATTATTATGTATTAATTATTTATGTTTTTTGAGTTATATAGATACAGTGTTATTTGAGCCTTTCTTCGAGTTCGTCGAGGGTGGTGGCAGCCTGCTCAAGGCCCATTTCGCGGGCCTTGTTGAGGTAGCGACGGGCAGCCTCAAAGTCGCCTTCGCGCACTGCCAGTGAACCGCGGGCATACATTGCCTCGGCAGAATCGCCGGCCTTCTCGAGATAGCGGCGAGCAGTGGCGAAATCATCCCTGCGGATGGCCGCGTTGGCGGCGTTTAGATTAGCGATTTCATCGCCCGGGAACATGCGCACGGCTGTTTCAAAGACATCGGTAAACTCGTCTGTTCCGGGTTCATAGGCTCCTGCAACGAGATAGAACTCGTTGAGGTTGAGTTTCCCGGGATGCTCGGCCATAATGCGCTTGATTTCGTCTACATCGCTGAATTGGCGGATGGTGTAATCGATGCGATAGTCGGTGTGGCGAAGGGCCGGGTAGAAGTTTTGGAGCATGAAGCGGTATTCCTCGGGATAGGTGCGCTTGATTTTGAGTTCCTTGGCGTCGGGGTCCATGTCGCTGTCGATCAGCGCGAGGATCTCGGCGCGATGGTTGATGTTGGACTGCTCGACAAATCGGCGCAGGCCTTCCCAGTCCTCAGGCTCGTAGTCCGTGAGGATGATGCCTTCGTCGAAGTTGTAAAGCTGGCCAATGTGTTCCTTGAGGGCCGCCGTACGGCCGATAGCCAGGTCGGTGTTGTGCCGATAGGGACTCTCGGGTGACGCGTAGCCTTTGAGCCACACTGAGGTGATTGTGACGTCCTCGTCGTTGCGCACTGAGTCGATTGAGGCCTGAATCTTGCCCAGCTCTACCGTGTTGCGGCGATAGTCGGGATAGATGACGGTCTGGTCGACGGGAAAGTCGATGAAAGCCGATCCCGAGAGGGAGCGTGATTTCATAATCTCGGCCTCGGGCTGCACGAAAACAAGCGGGGGAAAGAACGCTTCGCGATGACGGCCGAGGTCGCCATCGTATTGGGCGAGGATTTCCCGGCAGCAGCCCCAGTCACTGCGATGTAGCCTGAGGGTGGCGCCGTCCATCCAGTCTTCGTAAGGAATGAAGTTGATATATTCGATCTGATCGGGTTTCTTGGAAGCGGTATATGATTTTTCGGTCTCGCCCGTGATTGAACTTACACCGTTGCGCACATAATAATAGTAGCGGCGACGACCGTAAATGCCGATTGACGGCAGGTCGACAGAGTCGGCTGCGTTGATGAGTCGGGGTGTGATCAGGACGGCGAGGTTGGAATTCACGCCGAGCTCGGTCAAGTCCACGATCATCTCAACGGCAAGGTTGCGACCGGTGTGACTCATGCTGAAGTTCTCGACAGTGACATCGGGGATGACGGTGCGCGTGGTCTGCGCGTCAACCTCGGGGTTAATGCCGAGGCCCAGGAGGGATATTAAAATGAATATCGATCTTTTCATGTTGATTACAATTTAGAATAGATAAACCAGGTTAATAGCCGCTTTCGTGGGGCCTACATAGTTATGAGTCTTGTTGGTTTCGACCTTTTTGCCGCAGCCGGCACACCGGAACCGGTCATAGCGGGTGTAGGAGTATCCGATGCCTATTTCCGCTTCAAGATTCCAGTTTTTGTTGAGAATCCATGCGTATCCGTAGGAAACACCTGCGCCGACAAACCATCCCTGGAATCGCGACTCCTTGAGTTTACGGGCGTCGGTGCCGAGGAAGTTGAAGACGCCATTGAAGCCACCGATGTTGTATTGACCGCCATGGAGATGAGCTCCAAAGAAGTGCCCGGCAAATCTATCACAGAGCCAGTATCGGGCACCGGGCTGGATGGCCCAGTGTTTCCAGCGCCTGTCATGGGAAAGAGTCCAGGCATTTAACTGGCCGGTGACATCAAGAGTCCAGCGCGGAGCAAGACCTATTTCAATGCCGAGATTGGGATTAAGGAATGCATCAGCGAGGAGATTGGTCTTGACAGCTACATTTTGTCCCCGGACAGTTAAAGATACACCGGCAATCGCAATTGCCAAGAGCAAAAAGATACGCTTCATGTTTATCGTAGGTTATTCAATCTGTACTTTTCTCCGTAAGAGATGTTGAATTGATAAACATGAAATTAAATAACTGAATATCAAAGTGTAATAAATTAGCTATAGGCTGTCTTGCTTAACATTTGTGTAGTATATTACTAAAAAATAATTAAAAGCGCAGAAAAAATAGTTGTGTTATAGCGCTTATCTCCAATTAATTTTGTAATTTTGCAGTCTAAACACTTCTCTTACGGAGAATTGAAACACATCTCTTACGGAGAGATGTGTTTTTTCTTTTTTATAAGGATTTTAATATAAGACTGTTGGCTTTATCTACGATTGAGGTGTCGAGCGAGGCGAGATAGATGCGAGTAGTAGTCTCGGAATCATGTCCCATTGCTTCGCTGATTGTCGCTATAGGGATGTTCTTGGTTTTGGCAATGTTAGCCCAGCTGTGGCGTGCAACATAAGTGGTTAGCGGAAAACATAAATCGAGCAATTCGCCTATTTTTCTTAGCGATCTGTTGATGCGATGGATTTCTTTTTTGTACTGCCGGCGCTCGTCGGTCCCGTTATTCCGGATAATCGGTAGTAAATAAGACGAATTACCGGTGTCGTATTTCTCAATCATTTCATGCATGGGCTTTTCCCATTTAATCAATAATTGCTGACCGGTCTTTTGGCGCCGATAAGAAAGGATGCCGTTTTTCAAGTCGTGTTTTTTCAGGAAGGCCATGTCGACAAAGGCCATTCCGCGGGTATAGAAAGAAAACATGAAAATGTCTCTCGCAAAGTCCAACGGCGGCTTGGCGGAGAGGTCAAGGTCTTTTATGCGACGGATAATGTCCAGCCCGACGGCCCTTTTCCGGGTTTTGTCAATTCCGGTGTAGACGTGACGGAAAGGGTGACGCTGGACGGTGAGATCCTGCTCGACCGCGCGATTGTAGATAGCCCGGAGATTGCGCATATAGAACGAGATGCTGTTTGGGCAAATACGGGCAGCCTTAAGATATGACTCATAGGCGGTCATGAGGGCTGTATCCATGTCGTCGAGCGGGACATCATGCTCGCCGCGGAAACGGATAAAACTGTTGAGAGCAGTCGTGTAGTTGTCGACGGTCGACTGCTTGCCGATGAAGTTCAGGCGCCCGATGAGATGGCGTGCAAAGGATATGAAGTCAGGCTTATGGACCGGAGACAGGTAGCAGGAAACGACTTCCTCGGCGGTGTAGTCATTTTTTGTGCGCTCCAGATACGAAATAACGCTTCTTAGGCGCTTGAGATCGTTATTGATCGACGTGTTTAGAGATTGTAGCAGGAATCCGCGTTCCCGGCGCCGGGTATCGCTACAGATAATAATTTCATTATTCTGTCTGTCCCACTCTTCAGGGAAGATTTTATAGCCTGTGTGGATCTGACGGGTTACGCGTTTATGGATAACCTGGAAGAATATTGAGCCTTCTTTTTGGGGTGAGGATGAGGGGCGGAATTTTAGTTTTATTGTAGCCATTGTATAATTATGTAAGGGATTGCGAGAAAAGATATGGATCCGGCTTGTAGGAGGGATGTGCGGGGAGGACGTTGTTGAAATGGTGGCAAAAATGCTATGGTTGGGTGAAAAAAGGGCGCAGAGTGTTGCGTATCTTGTAAAATTAAGCGTACTTTGCAAGAAAATCAACTTGATAATTACACGTTATGTTTATTTCCAAAATCCTAAAGCAACTGTCGGTTGCCACCCTCACCCTGGTGGCAGGCGCTTCGGCCTCGGCTGAAGTAATCACAACTATCCCTGAAACAGCTGTCACGCAGCAGTATAACTTTAAGGGTTATACGTTCACGACTTTCTGGGGAGCTACTTTCCCCGTTGAGGAGGCAATGCTTCCGGCCCAGATGTCTTTTGACGGAAACGATGTCTACTGGTTCAATCCGCTCGTAAGCGAGAATTTCAATACTTATATCAAGGGTACTCTTGCCGATGGAAAGATCACATTTGAATTTCCTCAGCAGATTTTTTCAACAAGACAGATCAGTCGGCTCGTGCGCACCTCGGAAGAGGGCGAGCGTTATGCCTATGCCGTTGAGACCGGAGTCCCCAATGTGCTCACATTTACTGTTGCCGAAGACGGCACCGTCACGATGGACGAGGGCGATGAGACGGGCACGGTTATTATGGGCTATACCACCAACTCGGGCGAATGGGCCAACGATGGTGTCTTTAACGTCGAACTCACTCCTTTCAACAAAAAGCTTGTCGAGGCTCCCGTCGGTATAGAACTTACTGCCTGGGTTATGAGCTATAAGGGCGTCACCCGCGAGGTCCAGGCCGGCTTTGACGGTAATGATTTCTATGTCCAGGGCATGAGCGAGCGCTGCCCCCAGGCTTGGCTTAAGGGCACTCTTAACGATGATAGCAAGATCGTTTTCCCCTCGGATGAATATGTTGGTCTCGATCCCACGCTCGGATACCGAATGTTCATGTACGGCGCTGATGTGGAATACACTTATAATCCCTCGCTCGGTACAGACATGGCAAGCTATATCCTGCTCCCCGAATTTGTTATGGATTACGACGCCGAGGAACAGGTGATGACGGCGACCTCGACTATGGTCGTGTGCCCCGGAGAGGCCTTCAAGGACCGTCCCACCTTCACGGGCTATGAGAATATAACACTGCGTCCCGTCGGCGAGTTGACCAGCTTCGTGCCCGCAAATCCTGTAATTAATGAAGTCGTTGTCTATCCCTCGCTGCCCAATATGGGATGGGATTATGTCTCGGTAGATCTCAGCATTGTCAACACCGAAGGTCAGCCCCTCGATACCAAGAATCTCTATTACCGCATTCTTCTCGATAACGAGCCCTATATTCTCGATCCCGATGATTTTGACGGTCTCGACGAGCCGATGGAATGGATTCCCTTTGATTTCACCTGCTACGACCTGGAGGCAATCAGCCAGTGTGGCCGCGAGGTTTCCATCTATGTCTCCGGCCCCGATCTTTACAGCGTCCAGGAGAAATATGTCGACGGCGAGAACGAGTATTTCTCGGAAATCGTAAGCTACAGTCTTGGTTGCACAGATATCGAAAATGCCGCCGAGGTAGTTGAGAAGTATTATACAGACCTCTGCGGTCGCCGGGTTGACGAGCCTGCGTGCGGAATCTACCTGCTCCACGAGGTTCTCTCCAACGGCAAGACCCGTGTTACGAAAGCTGCAGTTAAGTAATGACACTTAAGCAATCTATACTGTTTCTCGCTGCCATGGCAATGCCCGTGGCAGCGAGTGCTACTGATATAGCGTTCACCTATCCCGAGCCGGGCAATAAATTCGACACTTTCGGCACCGGGCTCGCTGAGCGTTATGATGTAGGTATCCTTATCCCGGGAGAGTTTGCCGGTGCAATCGTGCACCATGTCTCAGCCCCGGTGTTCGAGAGCGAGTATGTGACGGATTACAAGGTTTGGACTTCGAGCGAGCTGGCCGCTGACTTCGACGGTATTGTCGCCAATGTGACAGCCGTGGACGGCGTTATTGAGTATTCACCGGCTACCGAGATAGTTGTTCCTGCAGGAGGCCTCTATGTAGGTTATTCGCTGACGGTTCAGCGCGTCGTTGATGACACCACGGCCGAGCCGGTACCCGTGCTTCCCGGTGCTTACGACGGCGCTCTTTTTGTAAAGACAAGTACGAAGTACCGCCAGTGGACGGCTTTCTCGACCATGCGCAAACAGAGCCTGCCACTGGTAGTCACCCTCGATGCCGCCGTGCCTGTGGCCGATATGGCAGTTGCCTTTGACTGCGAGGAGATCAATGTCGACGCCACGGCGACGGATTTTGTGCTCCCCCTGAGCTTCACCGACTACGGGGCGGCTGCAGTGCAGACAATTTCTCTCGAGCTCAGCGCCGACGGTGTTTCGCTCTCCAGGGAAATCGACTGTAGCGATCTCGCGTTTTATTACGGCAAGGGTGTAAATCGCCCTATAGAGATTCCCAACGTGTTTACCGCCGGCGAGCATAATCTTTCCGTGAAAGTGACTGCCGTCAACTCCGTGGCCAACAGCTATGAAGGAAACGTGCCGACGATGGACGTCTTCTGCTATACCCGCAAGCCGGTCAACCGTCCCATCCTTGAGGAATACACGGGTCTATGGTGCAACTATTGCCCCGTGGGCTTCGCAGCGCTCGAGTATATGAACAGGGTCCATCCCGATGATTTTATCGGCGTCGCCTTTCACGAGAACGACAAGATGGCGGTCGTGAACTCAGATGGTTTTCCGTCGTATGTGCCGAGTTATCCCTACGGCTATCTCAACCGTAACTGGGTGGTCGATCCCTATTACGGGCGCAGCGACGTCAAGGGTAATATAGAGACCGACT
This sequence comes from uncultured Bacteroides sp., assembly GCA_964454365.1. Lineage (GTDB taxonomy): Bacteria > Bacteroidota > Bacteroidia > Bacteroidales > Muribaculaceae > CAG-873. The sequence goes on from CAYVTB010000012.1 coordinate 21,037, forward strand.
GGGAGGAAATGCGTGCAGGCTTTACACCTGCGGAGATCAGTGTCCGGGCCGCAGTCGATCCTGCGGATCCTTCGAAGATCAGGGCAAGGGCCGATGTCAACTTCGTGCGCAAACCGCGCGGCGAGCAACGGGTCTTCTACTATCTTCTTGCCGACGGGCTTCAGGATGCGAGCTGGAAACAGGCCAATTCATATTCTGGCTATGACCCGGCCGATTTTGAATTTCCCGAGATGGAAGTGTTCTGCAAAGGCGGCACCAAGGTAGGCGGCCTTATATTTAATGATATCGTCGTGATGCTGTCTGACCCCAAGGGCGTCGAAGGCAGTTTGCCGGCGGAGATTGATGCCGACCGGGATTACAACCACGAATTCACCTTTGATACAACCGGGGCCGTGAGTCTGAAGGGTGTGGATCTCATAGGCATGGCTACTCGTCTCCAAGTTGTCGCCGGAGTTGTGGATATGGCTACCGGAAGGGTTCTGAACTCGGCCAAGGCGGAGGTTTCGGGCTTTGGCGGCATAGATGATGTCGATGCCGATTCCCGGGTGATCTCGGTAGAATATTTCGACATGCAGGGTCGCAATGTAAGCCGCGATGCAAGCGGACTGCTGATAGAGCAGACCCGGCGTGCCGACGGCTCTACTGTCAACCGTAAAGTCTACCGCCGCTGAGCCTTTCAGGTCAAAATAATATCGCACATCGGTCACGAATTTAGAAAAGTCGTGACCGATGCTTTTTTTGTTGAAACAGAGCCAACCAATGTCTCGCCCGCGTGTTATAACTATATAAATATTACGGATATGTTCAGAAGACTTTTAACTATTGCAGCAGCGTGTTTCGCTCTCGGTCTCTCGGCCCAGGAGCCGGGTGTTGAACCGATGACACGTCATTACCTTGGCGCAGGCGCGTCATTTGACGTCAACATTCCCTCGGGAAGCCGGGGGCAGTGGAGCACAGGGTCGGGTGTCACGGCCGGTGTTGATTATGCCTACATGTTCAACAAGAATTTCTTCGGGACCACGGGTCTGAAACTCTATTACCGCACACTTGGCATAAACAGCGATGAGACAGGTAATGACATTTATGAGGCAACCGCCAAAAATATAGGTCTTCGCATTCCGTTCATGGTAGGTTACACCGCGCCGGTGAGTGACCAGGTTGCCATGTCGGTGGCAACAGGTCCCGAGTTGGATGTTAATCTATATGCCCGGGAAAGCGTCATGCCCGATTTCAGCAACGGGATTGCCGTGTCGACGGGAAGCCGGAATATGTTTAAAAACGGATTCAAGCATGTGGACGCCTTGTGGGGCATCACGCTGGGCTTCACCTTTGCCGACCATTATTATGTAGGCGTTTCGGGCGACGTTGCTTTCACTCCGCTTGCAAGCTATGGTAATGGTGACAAGCAGATTAAGGTGCGCGGCAACAGCGTAGCGGTAAAGCTCTGTTACATATTTTGACGGAGACACTTGGCTGAACGGCCGAAAATTCGTAACTTCGCGGCATAATCCATACTATTATGCCCCAGAAGATTATAATTCTCGATTTCGGCTCGCAGACGACCCAGCTTATAGGCCGTCGCGTGCGCGAACTCAACACTTACTGTGAAATAGTGCCCTATAACAAATATCCCGCCGATGACAGCGATGTTATCGGCGTCATTCTATCGGGCAGTCCGTTCTCGGTTTATGACGAGAAAGCATTCACGACCGAACTCAAGCCGATAGCCGAGCGCCATCCTCTGCTCGGTATCTGCTACGGCGCGCAGCTTCTCGCGTATCAGAACGGAGGAACCGTCGAGAGCGCCCCGAGCCGAGAATACGGCCGCGCCATCCTCGAATATGTCGATCCCCAAGATCCCCTCTTTGCCGGTATCAAGGCAGGAGAAACGGTGTGGATGAGCCATGGCGACACCATCACTCGCCTGCCCGAAGATTTCCGCATCATAGCCTCGACCGATAGCGTGGCCTGCGCCGGTTTCCGCGTTGATGGACACCGGGTGTGGGGCGTGCAGTTCCATCCCGAGGTGTTCCATTCATCCTGTGGCACGGCGTTGCTGGCCAACTTTGTCAACGGCATCTGTGGCTCGCGCGGCGAGTGGAGCGCTGAGAACTATATCGAAACGACCGTGGCCGCCCTCAAGGAGCAGCTTGGCGACGACAAGGTTGTCCTCGGTCTCAGCGGCGGCGTTGACTCGTCGGTTGCAGCGGTGCTTATCAACCGCGCTATCGGTGACCGTCTCACCTGTATTTTTGTAGACCACGGCATGCTGCGCAAGGATGAGTTCAACAAAGTTCTGGAAGACTACCGCTGCCTGGGGCTTAACGTTATCGGCGTCGATGCGTCTGCAGAGTTCTTCCGGGAGCTGGCCGGCGTGACTGATCCTGAGCGTAAGCGCAAGATTATCGGCAAAGGCTTCATAGATGTCTTTGACCGCGAAGCCCATAAACTCGAGGGTGTGAAATGGCTGGCGCAGGGAACGATTTACCCCGACCGCATCGAGTCCCTGTCGATAACCGGTACCACGATCAAGAGTCATCACAATGTGGGCGGCCTTCCCGAGAAGATGAATCTCAAGCTCTGCGAGCCGCTTCAGTGGCTGTTCAAGGACGAGGTGAGAGCTGTGGGCCGTGCCCTCGGCATGCCGTCGCATCTCATCAAGCGCCACCCTTTCCCGGGCCCGGGCCTGGCTGTGCGCATCCTTGGAGATATCACACCCGACAAAGTGCGCATCCTCCAGGAAGCCGACGATATCTTTATCAGAGGGCTTATTGAGAACGACCTCTATGACGGTGTATGGCAGGCGGGTGTAATCCTGCTGCCGGTTCAGAGCGTCGGTGTTATGGGTGATGAGCGCACCTATGAGAACGCCGTGGCCCTGCGTGCCGTGACCTCGACCGATGCCATGACTGCCGACTGGGCGCGTCTGCCCTATGACTTCCTGGCCAAGGTTTCCAACGAAATCATAAACAAGGTGCGCGGTGTGAATCGCGTAACCTATGACATCTCGTCCAAGCCACCGGCAACGATCGAATGGGAATAAAATATAAATAGGCGGCGGGCGCGGAGGCGTACCGCCGCTTTTTTTGTGTCTGTGCGGGTGCTGAAATCAAAGAATAAGGGGCATTTAAAGAAAATTCACTATCTTTGCAAGTGCAAACCCCGGGTTGCGGGGCGAGCAGACATCAGAGGAAAAGTGTTTTTCCATCATTCTATTGCTGAAACTAGGAATCTCATCAATATGATATAATGAATGGTGGTGAAAGTGCGCTTCCCCATTTGGCTTGTCGTATCTATACCGGATATAAAGTCAAACGGGTGGGGTTATGCCTTCACATATGCTTATATCATGGTATTCCTAGGCCACAGCAATGTGTATGTGAAATAATGGCCTCACCTTTCTTTGTGCTCAATAATCACATTTTAATCGCATCGCCGGGCCATGGATGCAGTTAAGAAAGTCGACTATGAGTCTTAATAGTGGCATGAGGCCCGATAGCGGTGCAACTACCGACAGATGGCATGCAGCCTTGGTTTATATTTTGTGTGCGGCGACAGCTACGGTTGTGTTTATGGATGCATGCGAGGCGCCGGGAATGGTGGAAATGATTGATAACTTCGCGTTTATGGCGTTGCTGACTCTCGCAGCCATACTGTAAAATAATTTGAAATAATTTTTGCGTCAAGTCTTTTAAATTCCGCGAAAAATTGCGACCTTTGTACCCAAATTTTTGAAACAAACAACATAAGCCACAAATATGAAAAAGAGTCCCCTGCAGAAGGCCCGTGCGGCCTACCAGCCCAAGCTCCCCATCGTGCTCACCGGCGCCGTAAAGGCTGTCGAGGGCAAGCCCACTCAGTCGGTCGCAAACCAGGAAGAGATCAAGCAGCTTTTCCCCAACACCTACGGTCTGCCCGAGCTGAAATTTGAGAAAAACGCCAACCCGACCGCCGGCAAGCCGGTCAACGTCGGTGTAATCCTCTCGGGTGGCCAGGCTCCCGGCGGTCACAATGTGATCAGCGGTCTCTTTGACGGTATCAAGAAAATCCATCGCGACAGCCGCCTCTTCGGCTTCCTCATGGGCCCCGGCGGTCTCGTCGACCACAAGTATATCGAACTGACCTCGGCTATTATCGATGAATATCGCAATGCC
>CAYVTB010000013.1:0-24619 GCA_964454365.1 uncultured Bacteroides sp.
TTTTGTAACTTTGTCGGCGGAACGGTAGCCCCGGCTCAAAGAGTTGAGTTTTAAAGGGCTTGAAAAGGGAACGGGGTGAAAATCCCCGACAGTACCCGCTGCTGTAATTCCCCCGCTCGCGCAATGCGAGCAATGGTTTGTCACAATCTGTCACTGGCACCGTGGCCGGGAAGGCGTGACAATTCCGGGATGAGTCAGAAGACCTGCCGTATCAGCTTTTTCAAAAGGAATCGCCCCGGGCAATGGGCTATCTTTGCGGCCGACTATTTCCTCTCAGCAGAGGTCCAATAATCAATTATTATTGAATACGTTTTCAGGCTGTTTCCCGAGTGCGATCCTTTAAAAGACTGACGTACACGGGATTTTTTTATGTTTCAACAATAAACAACCTATTATGAGAAAGATTGTACTTCTTGCAACCCTGGCAACATTCATGGGCCTGACGGCACAGAACACGGTAACACTTGACTTGACAAAGTCTACCACACAGTTGACTTTCAATGCCACAAATGGCTCGTGGACCGATACTTACAACGATGATGCAAAGGTCATCGAGAGCCAGTGCTTCATGTTTGTCCACGCGGCTTACAGCGAGTGGAATTCATGGTGGGGTTTCACGGCTTCCAATTCTTTCAACAACACACGCCCTGAAAACACTCTCACCCATCAGTGGAGCAACATGGCTCCCGGCGGTATCGTGCTCAACGAAGACGGAACGGTGAAAACCGATAAATACGGCGCTCCCGTGACCTCGGCCGACGTGCCCTATCTCGTAGCTTTCTACTCTCCGTTCATGTCGGAGCGCTCCATCGACATGGCCTTCAAGGACGGCAAGAGTTACGAACCTGTAGGCGCCTATGTTAACCTGACAAGCTACACATATTATACGTTGGAGATGGGCGATGCCTATGCACGCGCTTTCAACAACGGCGACGACTATTCGCTGACCATCCACGGCGTAGCAGCCGACGGCACCGAGAAAACAGTCACCGTGTCACTGGCTTCGTACACCAACGGCTGCATAACCATCAACCGCGGCTGGCAATATGTTGACCTCAGCTCTCTCTGCGCGGTCAACGAGCTCTACTTCACGCTCACCACAACCGACGTCGGCGAGTATGGCAACAACACTCCAATGTACTTCTGCATGGATAAGCTGACCGTGAAAGAAGCCGACAACGGCGGCGTAAACTCAGCCATGGGCGACATGCCTTCAATCAATTATAACCGCGCCACCGGTGACATCACTGTCGAGGGAGCTGAATTTGCAGTGGTTTATGACGTGACCGGCGTTCAGCTCGGTTCCACCGATACCGGCCTGCTCAATATCTCACATCTTCCCGCAGGGGTTTATGTGGTCAAGGCCGGCAATAATTCCGTAAAAATCGTAAGATGATCTTAAGCAAAAGAATTCTTCAGGCTGCAGCCGCGCTATTTTTCATCGCGGCTGCAGTTTCCTGCAACAAAGATGATGTAATTATCGACGACGATGACAAGCCCCAGGTCACCGTTCCCGATCTCGATGATATCGACGATGACGCGGCCGTCCTCTTCATGCCGCTTTCTTATTTTCAGAGGGCCTCGGTGAGATATACATTCGCGGGGCGCAAAGTAGTGCTTCGTCCTATCGTAAAGGGCTATGCCAATCCTTCCTACAGCTGGAGCCTCGACGGCAAGGAGACAGGTGAACGGGGAGAATATTTCTCATTTATTCCTGAAGATCCCGGCTCTTACACGGTTGAAGTCACTGTCAAGGAAAACGGTCGCAGCTACAAAGCGGCTATAATAATTGCAGCTGTCAACCATGCCGAAGCAGAAGGTTTCCGCGACAATGCAGGAGCAGCCGGCCTCAAGGTTCTTGAATATGTCCCCGGTCCGGGACAATTTATCAATGAAAACATGGATGGCATGGAGGCTTCGCTTTCGACAGCCAACACATGGGCCCGCGAACGCCTTGAAACAGGCAAACTCGTGTCGCTGGGCAGCTTCGGAGGTTATCTCATCGCCGGTTTTGACCACAGTATCGTCGCCGGCAACGGAAAATATGATTTCATAATCGAAGGGAATGCTTTCAACAGCCAGGCAGGCAGCAGCAACGAGCCCGGAATTGTGTGGGTGATGCAGGATGTCAACGGCAACGGATTGCCCGACGACGAATGGTTTGAACTGCGCGGCAGCGGCGCTGAAAATGCTGATACAAAAGCTGATTTCGGTATTACATATATGCGTCCCGAAACCGAGCAGGCCAATATAGCCTGGGAGACAATCGACGGCGCCACCGGAACCGTCGATTACAACTTGGCCTTTCATTCCCAACCGACTTATTTTCCCGCGTGGATAGATGCCGGGCAATATACTCTATATGGCACTTGCCTGCCTTATTACGGCTACAAGGATCCTGACACAAGACAGTGGGAACTGCCTTCATTTGACTGGGGCTATGCCGACAATGCCGGCGACGACAATCTCGGCAGCGGATACGGCGAGAGCAACAACAGCGTCGGCTTCAAGATCTCAAACGCCGTTTATTGCGACGGTACGCCCGTTAACCTCATGTATATCGATTTCGTAAAAGTGCAGACGGGAGTCCTGGGTCAGTGCGGTCACCTTGGAGAAGTTTCGACAGAGATTTCAAGTATCCATGAATAAAAGAATTCTACCATATCTGTTATGCTTGCTGGCATGTGGCCTTGGTGGCTGCATGAAAATGTATGATGACGATGATACGGAAGAAATCTCGCTTGGAACCACCGGTCTCTTTATTGTCAACGAGGGAAATTTCCAATATGGCAACTCTTCTTTATCGTTCTACAATCCCTCGACCGGGGAAGTTGAAAATGAAATATTCTACCGTGCCAACGGCATGAAACTCGGCGACGTGGCCCAGTCGATGACCATTCATAACGGCAAGGGATGGATCGTGGTCAACAACAGCCATGTTATATTTGCCATCAATGTTGATAATGCTTTGGAAACCGGGAGGATAGAGAATCTCACCTCTCCGCGTTACATTCATTTTGTCAGCGACGACAAGGCCTATGTGACACAACTGTGGGACAACCGCATATTCATTGTAAACCCGCGCCGTTACGAGGTGACCGGATATATAACCGTGCCGGGAATGGATATGGAAAACGCATCCACCGAGCAGATGGCCCAATACGGTAAATATGTCTATTGCACCTGCTGGAGCTATAATAACAGGATATTGAAGATAGATTCAGAGACCGATGAAATCGTTCAGACAGTCAGTGTCGGCATCCAGCCCAATTCAATCACCGTAGATAAATACGGCAAGCTATGGGTCCTCTGCGACGGAGGTTACGAGGATTCTCCCTATGGCTACGAGAAAGCATCTCTTTATAAAATTGATACATCGGATTTCACGGTAGAAAGAATATACCGTTTCGGACTTCAGGACCGTCCGTCGGAACTGCAGCTCAACGGCAGCCGCGACCGACTTTACTGGATCAACGAAGATATATGGTCAATGGATGTCAACGCTTCTACCTTGCCCGCGGCTTGTTTCATAGCCTCCCACGGAACTAAATATTACGGATTGACGATAGACCCCGTATCGGATGAAATCTATGTAGCCGATGCCATTGATTATCAACAACAAGGCATTATTTACCGCTACACTTCAACCGGGCGGCTTGCCGATTCATTCTATGCCGGTATTTCCCCGGGTGCTTTCTGCTGGAAACAAAAATGAAAAAAACGGTCCTGATAATCTGCACCATGTTTCTTTTCCTCGGCTTAAGAACGGCTGCCGGGGAACCGGATATCAACAATCTTCGGGAAGTCGTGGTGTGGGGTCAGCGGCCCATGAAAGAAATAGGATTGCAGAAAACAACCTTTGACTCGCTTGCCCTCAAGGAAAACATAGCGCAGTCGATGGCCGATATACTCACTTATAATTCCTCGGTCTTTGTAAAGAGCTACGGGCGTGCCACGCTTTCCACTGTAGCTTTCCGCGGGACTTCGCCTTCCCATACCCAGGTGACTTGGAACGGCATGCGCATCAATAATCCCATGCTCGGAATGACCGACTTTTCGGCAATTCCTTCGTTTTTCATAGACAAAGCATCCCTGCTTCACGGAACTTCTTCAGTAAATTCGACCGGAGGCGGTCTCGGAGGACTCGTAAAACTCGAAACTGCTCCCGAAGACAATCCGGGGCTGAGGGTGCAATATATCCAGGGGATAGGTTCTTTCAGCACATTTGATGAATTTGCACGCCTGACGTGGAACAGCGAGCGCTGGCAGGTATCAACCAGACTGGTATTTTCTTCGTCACCAAATGACTACAAATACATCAACCACGATAAAAAAGTAAATATCTACGACGAAGACAAGAATATCATCGGTCGCTATCACCCTGTGGAAAGGAACCGCAGCGGCGCGTTCCGCGACTTCCACGCCCTGCAGGAAATATATTTTACTCCTCGCGACGGTGATCGATTGGGGTTAAACGCGTGGTTTATCAATTCGATGCGTGAACTTCCGATGCTCACCACCGACTACGGTGAAGAAAGGGATTTCGAGAATAAACAGAGGGAAAACACTTTTCGCGGAGTCTTTTCATGGAATCACTACCGTGACTCTTGGAAAACAACCCTGCGGGGAGGCTATATTCACACCCGGCTCGCCTATGATTATAAACGTGAAATCACCGCCGACCACTGGGCAGCCATGACACGCTCGCGCAGCCTGGTAAATACATTCTACGGCGAAGCCGACGGCGAGTGGAGACCTGCCGACCACTGGTATTTCAACGCCAATCTTTCGATACACCAGCACTTCGTGAAGTCGCGCGATAAAAACATTATCCTTCAGGAAGGTGACAAGGCTATCGTCGGTTACGACAAGGGAAGGGTAGAACTCTCGGGAGCATTGTCGGCCAAGTGGCAACCTATTCATCCCCTGGGACTTTCCCTGGTCCTGCGCGAGGAAATGAGCGGCAACCGTGTCGCACCTCTCATCCCCGCATTTTTTATAGACGGACTGCTTTCACGCAAAGGGAACGTGATGATCAAGGCCTCTGTCTCGCGCAACTACAAATTTCCGACTCTCAACGATCTTTATTTCCTGCCGGGCGGCAATCCATCCCTTAAAAACGAAAAAGGATGGACCTATGACGCCGGAGCAAGTTTCGACTGGGTCCACACTGCCGGTTTCCCCTTTATCCTGCGCGGAAGTGCCACATGGTTTGATTCCTATATCGACGACTGGATCATATGGCTTCCCACTACCAAGGGCTTTTTCTCGCCACGCAATGTTAAAAAAGTACATTCCTATGGTGTAGAAAGCAAGCTGAGCCTCGACTTCGAGCCTTTCAAAGGATGGATTATGGACCTGAGCGGATCATATTCCTTTACTCCTTCAATCAATACAGGCGAGAAGTTTTCGGAAGGGGATCAATCGGTAGGAAAACAGTTGCCCTACATTCCCCGCCACTCTGCATCTTTCAGCGGGCGTCTCACTTGGAAAGGCTACAGTCTCCACTACCAATGGGTGTTCTACTCTGAACGCTTCACCATGTCGAGCAACGACTATACAATCACGGGACATCTGCCGCCCTATTACATGAACAACATATCGCTTGAAAAAAAATTCAATTTCAAGCCCCTTGACCTACAGCTGAAACTTGCTGTCAACAATCTCTTCAACGAAGATTATCTGTCTGTACTCTCCCGCCCGATGCCCGGCATAAACTTCGAGTTTTTCATCGGTATTTCGCCCCTTTTTTAAGCGGTAATTAATGTTGATAAGTGTGTCAATAAAGCTGTAAATAATAGCGGGAGAACTGTAAATAAAACCAATCCCCTTTTTATTCCACACAACCCCACGGGAGAGTTATAAACCTTCCCGAGACGGTTTATCAAGCTTTTTTATACCGGTTATAGTGGCTTTTTAGCAAAGAATTTATTAACTTTGCACTTTATAAACAGGGTGTTAATAAAATTCATAATATTCTGAAAGTCAATAAAAGAGTGTGTTAAAAGCCTGTCAACAACGTAGAGGGCAATTTTAATAAGTTAGAAATACAAATTTTATAGGCTTAAGTTATTGAACAAATTGACATCCCCTTATTATTGTTTTAGTTCTTTGTTTTAAAATTTATTTTCAATCAAAAACCAAAATAAAAATAAAATGGATGTTGAAAACTCCCTGAAAAAGGAAGAACTCAAAAAAGAAATACTGCGCCTCAAGAAAGAAAAAGGCGCGGTCATCCTTGCCCATTATTATCAGCAGGGCGACATCCAGGATATAGCCGATCACATCGGCGACTCGCTCGCCCTGGCCCGCTATGCAGCCACTCTCGAGGATGCCCGCATCATTGTACTATGCGGCGTGCATTTCATGGGAGAGACAGCCAAGCTGCTGTGCCCCGACAAGATTGTGCTCGTTCCCGACGAAGAAGCGGGCTGCTCCCTTGCCGACAGCTGCCCAGCCGAGGAGTTTGCTAAATTTATAGAAAAATATCCCGGTCACACGGTGGTTTCCTATGTAAATACTTCGGTAGGAGTGAAGGCTCTTACAGATATTCTTGTTACCTCGGGCAACGCGCGTAAAATTATAGATTCGCTACCGGAGGATGAGAAAATAGTCTTCGGTCCCGACCGTAACCTCGGAAACTATATTAATTCCATCACCGGCCGCGACATGGTCCTGTGGGACGGAGCATGCCATGTTCATGAAAAATTTTCGCTGAAGGGAATACTTGAACTCAAGGAAAAGCATCCTGAGGCCGATGTTCTTGTCCATCCCGAGTGCCGTCGTCCTATAGTTGAGCTCGCCGACAAGGTTGGATCTACAGCAGCACTGCTGGACTATGCACGGAAATCTCCAAAAAAGGAATTTATAGTAGCCACGGAAAGCGGCATCTTGCATCAGATGCGCAAGGACTGTCCCGAAAAGACATTCATTCCTGCGCCACCCGAGGAAACAGGCTGTGGCTGCAATGACTGCTCCTTTATGAAACTTAATACTCTCGAGAAGCTCTACCGTTGCCTTCGTGACGAGAAGCCGCAGATCCACATAGATCCGGCCATAGCCGAGAGAGCCCGTAAACCTATAGAGCGCATGCTCAGTCTTTCTTGATAAAAATAAAAACAATATACAATGGAATACAATCACCGCGAAATAGAAAGCCGCTGGCAGCAGCGCTGGAAAGAAGACAAGACCTACGCTGCATATATCAACTTAAAGCGTCCCAAATATTATGTTCTCGACATGTTCCCTTATCCCTCGGGTGCAGGCTTGCATGTGGGACATCCCCTGGGTTATATAGCAAGTGATATTTATTCACGCTACAAGCGCCTGCAAGGTTTCAACGTGCTTCATCCCATGGGTTATGACGCCTATGGTCTGCCCGCCGAGCAATATGCCATCCAGACAGGTCAGCACCCTGAAAAGACCACAACTGACAACATAGCTCGCTATCGCTCGCAGCTCGACAAGATAGGTTTCTGCTATGACTGGGACCGCGAAATAAAGACCTGCGATCCCGAGTACTACAAGTGGACCCAGTGGGCTTTCATCGAGATGTTCAATCATTATTATGACACGGCAGCCGACAAGGCCATGCCTATCGCTGACCTTGTGAAGCATCTTGAGGAACATGGAACTGAAGGTCTCCATGCCGCCGGCAAGGAAGTGGAATTCACTGCCGAGGAATGGAAGGCAATGGATGAAAAACAGAAAAGCGACGCCTTGATGAACTTCCGCATAGCTTATCTCGGAAACACGGTCGTCAACTGGTGTCCTGCCATGGGCACGGTTCTCGCCAACGACGAGGTGTCGGAAGGCGTGTCGGTGCGCGGCGGTTACCCTGTTGAACAGAAGCTCATGTATCAGTGGTGCCTCAGAGTGAGCGCCTATGCCGAGCGCCTGCTCAAGGGACTTGAAAAGATCGACTGGACAGATTCTCTCAAGGAAACTCAGCGCAACTGGATTGGCCGCAGCGAAGGTGCTGAAATGAAATTCAAGGTGGCCGACAGCGACGTTGAACTTGAAATATTCACCACCCGTGCCGATACCATCTTCGGCGTAACCTTTATGGTGCTTGCTCCCGAGAGTGATTATGTAAAGATGGTCACCACTCCCGAGCATAAGGAAGAAGTGGAACAATATCTTGCAGCTGTCAAGAATAAGACCGAGCGCGAGCGCATGATAGATAAAAAAGTCACGGGTGTATTTACCGGTTCTTATGCCGTGAATCCTCTGACCGGTAAAAATATTCCTATCTGGGTTAGCGATTATGTGCTTGCAGGTTATGGAACAGGTGCCATCATGGCAGTTCCGGCTCATGACAGCCGTGACTATGCCTTTGCCCGCGCTTTCAATCTGCCCATTATACCGCTGATTGAAGGAGCCGACGTGTCGGAACAGAGTTTTGATGCCAAGGAAGGCAAGATGATCAACAGCAGTGGTCCCGAACTCGACCTCAACGGCATGGAAGTGAAGGATGCCATCGCTGCTACCAAGAAATTCATTAAGGAGAAAGGCATCGGCCGAGTAAAGGTAAATTACCGCCTGCGCGACGCCATCTTCAGCCGTCAGCGCTACTGGGGCGAACCCTTCCCTGTCTATTACAAGGACGGAATCCCCATGATGCTCCCGATGGATAAACTTCCGCTGCTGTTGCCAGAGATCAGCCAGTATCTTCCCACCGAGACAGGCGAGCCCCCGCTGGGTCGCGCTGAAAATTGGAAAACTGAAGAAGGCTATCCTCTGGAACTGAATACAATGCCCGGCTTTGCAGGCTCCTCGGCCTACTATCTGCGCTATATGGATCCCCGCAACAATGATGAACTTGTATCACGCGAGGCCAACAATTATTGGCGCCAGGTAGATCTCTATATAGGTGGTACCGAGCATGCCACCGGCCACCTCATCTACAGCCGTTTCTGGAACAAATTCCTCTATGATCTAGGCAAGGTGTGTGAGGACGAGCCTTTCAAGAAGCTTATCAACCAGGGCATGATTCAGGGACGCACAAGCTTTGTATACCGTATCATGGGTACAAATACTTTTGTGAGCCACGGTCTGAAAGACAACTATGAGACGGCCCCCATCAGAGTAGATATCAATCTTGTCAACAACGACGTGCTCGATACCGAGGGCTTTAAGAAATGGCGTCCCGACTTCGCTACCGCCGAGTTTATCCTCGAGGATGGAAAATATATATGCGGTTATGCCGTAGAGAAGATGTCTAAGTCGATGTTCAACGTAGTCAATCCCGACGATATAGTGGAGCGATACGGTGCCGATACCCTGCGTCTCTATGAGATGTTCCTCGGGCCGCTCGAGCAGTCCAAGCCTTGGGATACCAACGGCATCGACGGTGTCAACAGATTCATAAAGAAGCTGTGGTCGCTTTTCTATAAGGGCGATACTCTTCTCGTGGACGACAAAGAGCCTTCCCGCGAGGATCTCAAGATTATCCATACCCTTATCAAGAAAGTGACCGGTGACATCGAGACATTCTCCTACAATACATCGGTGGCAGCTTTCATGATCTGTGTCAACGAGCTCACCAAGCGCAATTGCCATTCACGCAAGGTGCTTCAGGACCTCGTAATGGTGCTGGCACCCTTTGCTCCTCATGTTGCTGAGGAACTGTGGCATTCAGCCCTCGGACATGAAAGGTCGGTCAACGACGCCCATTGGCCTGAATGGAATGAGGAATATCTGAAGGAATCGACCGTAAATTATGCCGTTTCATTCAATGGCAAAGCTCGCTTTAATATTACTGTAGACGCATCACTGCCGCGTGAAGAAGTTGAAAAAATCGCTCTTTCACACGAGGGTGCCGAAAAATGGATTCAGGACAAGCAGATAAAGAAAATTATTGTAGTGCCCGGCAAGATTGTCAATATAGTGCTTGCATGACAATAATTTGAAAAAAAAATCGTTATACTGAGACCATAATTTCATTGCAATGGGAGAAAAATTAGTATTTGCCACCAATAATGCCCATAAGCTCCAAGAAATGAGAGCTATATTAGGTGAAGGCCGGGAGATTCTGTCCCTGGCCGATATTGGCTGCAATGAAGATATTGCAGAAACGGCAGATACTCTTGAAGGTAACGCCTGCATCAAGGCCCGGTATATAAAGGAGCATTACGGCTACGACTGTTTTGCCGACGATACCGGTCTTGAAGTGGAGGCACTCGGCGGACAACCCGGAGTGCGAAGCGCGAGATATGCTCCCGGCGCGGGCCACGACAGCGCCGCCAACATGGCTCTGCTGCTCCATAATATGGAGGACAAGACCAATCGCCGCGCGCGTTTCCGCACGGTCATAGCCCTCTGTATCGGCGATGATCTGCACACATTCGAGGGCATCGTCCAAGGTGAGATTTTAAAGACTCCCGGGGGGCAAGGCGGTTTCGGCTACGATCCCGTGTTTCGTCCCGAAGGTTGGGACAAAACTTTTGCCGAGGCCGATGCAGCCGAGAAAAATGCAGTATCACATCGCGGACGCGCTGCCCGTGCAATGCTTGAATTTTTAGACAACAAGAAGTAGACAACTTTAGATATTTATCAGTCAGTCCATACCAGAAGACACTTAAAATAATATGATTAAGAAATTCTTTCTCCTCCTCACTGTTTTAGCGACGTGTCTCGGCGTCAGCGCCCAGCATGCTCCGGGTTCCTGGAAGATTATACCTATGACGGGTGAATATGTCGATGAAATCATCGATTCGCCTTCTCATGTCTATTATCTCTCGGGCGGTTCGCTTTATAGTTATGACAAAGAGTACCAGGAAACAGTATTTTACGCTCCCGGCCAGCAGATCAGCGACAGCGGCATCGCCAAGCTTTACTATAACGAAGAGGGTAAATACCTGATGGTGGTATATTCCAATGCCAATATCGACCTGATTTACAGTGATGGCCGAGTAGTGAATATGCCCGAAATCAAGGATGCCAACCTCACCGTTTCCAAGGCAGTTAATCACGTTTCATTTGCCAAGGACCGCATCTATATCGCGACCGCCTTCGGTCTCGTGGTCTATGACGACAAGAACCATTGCGTGGTAGAGAGCGCTATGCTCGGTGCTCCCCTGAAATTCATTCTCGCCAATGATGAGTATGTCTTTATATTCCACAACAGCTCCCTGTGCTACTCGCCTGTCAACGAGCGTCACAACAGCTACGACAAATTCAAGTCGCTCGGCGGTTGCTGGATGGAAGCAGTGCTCACGATCGACGACAACAATTTCCTCTATAAATCGGGCAATGCGCTCTATAAACTCACGGTTAACGTTCCCGAGAACATGAGTTTTGCAAAGGTTGTGGACACTCCCAACCTCAAATCGGTATTCAAATACAAGGACGGTTTCATCGCCGACTGTAACGACAAGCTGATTTTCATCGATAAAGAGGGCAATTATACAGAGACAGTAGTTCTTCCCGAGCCTCTGATGAATCAGGTGATAGCTTCTTATAACGGATTGAAGGAAATCTGGGCCGGCGACCAGAGCGGCATTGCCAGCTACAACCTCAACGGCGAGACGCTTACTGTCGTATCAGATAAATTCCGTCCCGAATCGTCGCAGATGTTCAGCTCGGGCTATATGATTCCTACCCCCGACGGCTCGGGTGTAGTCATCACCAGCATAGGCCAAAGCGAATATCACCCGGCCGGTGACGCGAACTGGTCGTTCCATCTTCCGTTCATTTGCGAGAAATATGACTGGGCTACCCGAGAAACCACCTCTTACAGCCCGACGACGGTCGATAACTACAGCAGCTTCGTAATTGCTGAAAAACAGCTTAAAAAGACCAATTACTTCCTTGGCGGCCCCGGCAACACACTTGTCGACCCGGTTGATCCCGAGCTTATCTACCATGCCAACAACCACGAGGGCCTGTTGCTCTTCAAGAACAATGAACTCGTGTGGCGCTATGTAGCGACGGCCGAGCGTCCCGCCGACGAAAGCCGTTATCTGACAAGCCAGGTTATCCCTCTGACAGGTGAATGGGAACACATGGTGGAATGTATCGAGTTTGACCAGATGGGCAACCTGTGGATCGGTTATTATGGTGTCGGCGGTTCAAAGCCGATGGCAGTGCTTCCCAAGGCAGCTGTCGACCGCATGCGCAAGGATCCCGCCTCCATCACCAGCGAAGATTTTATCGTTCCCGACTGGCCTTCGAGCGATACAGGCAAGTGTGATATGCGTCTGATGGCTATTCCCGGTACCAACAAGCTGCTTTATTTCCGCGGCACATGGAACGGCCCGCTCATCGGTTACGACACCAAAGGAACGCCTTCGTTCAATGACGATTCCTATGAATCTTACAACGGCTTCCTTGATCAGGACGGCACTGTCACAAAGCCTCAGTTCTATTGCTGCATGACTACCGATAATAACGGTGAAGTGTGGGTAGGTACTACCAGCGGTATATTCGTTATCAAGGATACCAAGCAGATAGGTGTGAAGGGCCAGGCATCGATCAATGCCATCCGTCCCAAGGTTTCGCGTAACGACGGCACCAATTATGCCGACTATCTCCTGGGCAGCGAGACGGTTCTCGGCATCGCTGTCGATCCCTCCAACCGCAAGTGGATCGCCACCCAGGCCTCGGGTCTTTACCTCGTGAGCGCCGACGGAACAGAGATTATCCAGCAGTTTACCGCTGATAACTCGCCCCTGCTCAACAACTGTGTATACACTGTAGCCTGCGATCCCTCGAGCAACGACGTGCTTATCGGCAACGGCGACGGTCTTTACCTTTACAGCAGCACATCGGCTCCCGCCGCCAATGATTATTCCGAGGTTTATGTATTCCCCAACCCCGTGCGTCCCGAGTATACAGGCTGGATCACTATCAACGGACTGATGGATAACTCGCTTGTGAAGATTGCCGACATGCAGGGCAATGTCTTCTGGGAAGGCAACTCTGAGGGCGGCATGGTCGTCTGGGACGGCTGCAACCGCGACGGTTCGCGCGTGCGTTCGGGTGTATATCTGGTATTTGCGTCACAGAGTGCCGACGGCTCTTCGAGCGGCGCTGTGGCTAAAATCGTTGTCATCAACTGATCTTCATGATAGATAAACTGAAATATAGCGACGAGACCGACAAAAGTCTCGGTCTCGCCGGCATGGCTATCTCCCTTGTCGCCTACGACGGCGAGGAATATCTCTCGGGTGTATCGCTTGTCGATGGCGAGGAACCCTTCGAGATGTCGGAAGAATTCTTCTTTGCAGGTAATCCCCGTTTCTCGGCAAAAATAGTGTGGAATGGCCTGCTTAAGCAATACAGAATCACTGTAGGCATGATGCTCGGCAACGTGATGTGCCGGGCCTACGGCAGCGGTCACAATCCCTCGCGCGAGGCTATTGATGCACTCCACGGCATCGCAGCCGATGAAGGACAGTCGCGCTGCTCTCTCGACAAGGACGAGATCGACACTATCTTCAACAAAAGCTACAGCTATTTCAACCGTCTTTTCAGTCATCCGGTTGTCAATGATGTAGCCCGGAACATGGCCACGACCCTGGTCAATCAGCGTCGCCTGTCGGCCGGTGAAGTTTTTGATCTTCTCCAACGCCTCAATTCTATCTGAAAATCCCGATGAAGATCCTCCTGCTGGGCGATTACAGCAATTTTCATCCTTGTCTTGCTACGGCTCTGACGCGCATGGGCCACGAGGTCACTGTCGCCTCGGACGGTTGTAAGTGGATGGATACCCGGCGGGCCATGGATCTTTCCCGTCACATCAAAGGCCCCCTCGGAGGGGCTTTGCTTTTTATGCGTATGCTGGCTTCGCGGCAACTTGAAGGCTACGACGTGGTGTCGCTGATCAATCCGTCGTTCGTAACCTTGAAGCCGTCGCGCCTGCGGGTCCTCTTTGATCGCCTGAAAAAGCGCAATGGAGCCGTTTTTCTTAACGCCTGCGGCACCGACAAGGCCTATATGGACATGGTTACTGCCACGGACTGTCCGTTGCGTTACACGGAGTATCGTAACCCCGACGGCTCGCCCAATCCCGCCAATGCTTCCACCCTTGCCGCTGACCGTCTGTGGCAGCAGGGAGAGATAGCCGATTTCTGCGAATATGTCTACGACAACGTCGACGGTGTAACAACGGCACTCTATGAGTATCACCTGGCCATGCAACGTCGTTTCCCGGCCGATAAAATCGCCTACACGGGCATTCCGGTCGATACATCGGCGGTAGTACCGGTCGACCGTGAATTTATGAGCGACGGCCGCGTAAACTTGTTTCTGGGCCGCGACCGTTTCCGCATGGCCTTCAAGGGCACCGACAGGATAGGGCGTGCAGCGGCACGGCTCGCCGACGAGTTGCCCGACAAATGCCGTCTGACGCTTGTGGAAAACGTGCCCTATGCTCAGTATATAAAGGCCGCCAACTCCGCCGATCTCGTGCTTGACCAGCTTTATTCCTTCACGCCGGCCACAAACGCGCTTTTGGCTATGGCACGGGGGCAAGCTGTGCTGTCAGGCGCCGAGCCCGAATTTTATGATTTTATCGGAGAGAAAGAAAACTTCCCGATTATCAACGCCGTGCCCCACGATGAAGCACTCTATGGCACGCTTGTTGATCTGGTGCTTCAGCCCGAACTGATTGCAGCTGCATCGATGCAGGGACGTGAATTCGTCGTGAAGCACAACGATGCGATGGTCGTGGCACAGCGTTGCCTCGACTTCTGGCAATCAAGAATGAAGTAATTTTTTGGGGATAAGAATATATCGTTCAGGTATATACAAAAAAATTACTCGTCCTCGCGACGAGCAATCTCTTTTAACCTTAAATCTAATACCATGAAAAACACAATGCAAAATTAATGTTTTCTATGTTATAAAACATATTTTCCAAAGAAAAAGTTCTTGGTATTAGTATTTTTTAACACTTTTCAATTTGCTATATTTTCTTTCCCCCTTAGCAACAATAGTTTAAGAATTATACAAAAAAGTAACCCAAAAGAAACCGGAACAAAGGTTTGCAATAACTTTTTGTATTTTATTATTTGCGGAGCATCTTATCTGGCTAATAGCCATCTCCACGCGGGTACAACATTAATTATCATGCCGTTATCAAGTTTAATTTCTTCGCTGGTATCGGCCGTTATGATAAATAGATTACGGCAGCCGGTTGCTTCAGCTGCTTCGACAAGACCGTTTATTTCCCTTTGCCGGGTACTCTCGTCACTCATATTCCATGTTACTTGAATGAGCTGATCTATCTCTACACCACGTTGAAGGACAAAATCACACTCACCTTTTCCTTGGTAATAATATATCTTATCAATGGGAGTCCTGCGGCGATAAAGTTCCAGAAACACTGTATTTTCAAGTTTCTTGCCATCGTCGTCACTTTGAGGAAGCAAGACGGCGTTGCGCAGCCCGTTATCTATACAGTAAAATTTAGGTTGTGAACTTTCGATCTTCTGTAATGACTTGCTGTAATTGGGAACGCGGAGGAATAAAAAGATGTCGCAAGCGTGGTTGGCCCAGTCATATAAGTCATCTTTGCTTACTTTAAGGCCGCGTGATTTGATGTCATTATGGATGGTGCGGATGGAAGTCGGTTTGGTGAGATTGGTCATTATTCGCTTCAGAAAGTATCGAAGGACCTCTATATTAGACAATTTATAGTGCTCCACTAAGTCTTTCAGAAGCATGGTATCGAAATAATTTTGCAAAATCTTTATCTTTTGCAGTGGATTGTCAGTCAAAACGACTTCCGGAAAACCGCCATCGTTATTATAATTGATAAAGGCGTTACGAACCTTGGCAAGATCAGCTTCTAACCAGCTGTCGGTTTTGATTCCGTTGAATTCGCAATATTCCTTGAAGGACAGAGGCATTGTTTCTTCTTCCTGCGGCCAGCCGCGTAAAGCAGATTTTAATTCACTGCTTAACATAGTGGCATTGCTTCCGCTGATATAGATGTTTTTTGAATAATGCTTATAAAGGCGCATCACGAAATACTCCCAATTTTCAATCAACTGTATTTCATCAAAAAACATATATACCGACGCAATATCAATGTCGGGATACATTTCGCGATAGGCTTCGATAATACCCTCGAGTTCATCGGAATTCATCTTTACCAGACGCTCGTCATCAAAACTCACCCATAAAAAGCGTTCACGTTCCACGCCTGCAGCTAATAGGGTGTTGACGACCGCTTCCATCCTTGAAGTCTTGCCACAGCGCCTCACGCCAGGGATCGTAACAATCTTACCATCATTGATTGGCAGTGATTTATCACGCTTTTTCAAGTCGGTTGGAAACTCGGCCTGGCGCATTGCTATTTGCGTCTTGATATAGTTTTTGTCCATAGTGTCCTAAATTTGGGGACAAATATAGCAATTTTTGTCCTAAATTTTAGGACAGGTTGAAAAATTTGTGGAAAATTTAGTCCGAGAGGATTTCGTCGACGATGGCGTCGATGTGGATTTTCATTGTGTCGAGGACCGGTACGGGGCTGTTATCGGTGTTGAGAATCAAAGGGAGCTCGGTGCAGCCGAGAATGATGGCCTCGATGCCATCCTCGTCGCGCATGCGGGCGATGATCTGCCGGAATTCAGCAAGTGTTTCAGGTTTTATTATTCCATATTCCAGTTCTGTAGAGATCAGCCTGTCGACGCGGCTCATTTCCTCCGGAGAGGGAACAACCACCTCGATACCTTCCCTGCGGAAGGGCTTTTTATAAAAATCCTCGGTCATCGTGAAAATGGTGCCCAGCAGACCTATTTTCCTGTAATTTCTTTTCAGTGCTTCGCGGCAGACAGCCTCGACGATGCTGAGCAAGGGTAGGGGAGAGCGTTCCTGAAGCCGGTCGAAGACGATATGGGTCGTGTTGGCCGAGAGAGCGGCAAAGTCGGCTCCGCTACGGGCGAGATTCTCCAGCGCCTCGAGGACATAGTCGACGAGCCGGTCATAGTCTTTTTCAGCGCAAAGCTGCAGGATATGGAACACATTTATACTCTCGATCGAGAGATTGGGAAAGAAATCCTTGCGGGTGCGCGCGTTGACGCCGTAGACAATGCCATGATAGTAAGGCATCGTTGATTCGGGGCCCATGCCGCCGACGAGTCCTAATTTTTTCATATTGTTATAGATTTCTGAAAACGGTCCAAAGAATAATAGCGACAGCGACGCCGGCAATGGCTCCTGGAGACTCCAGGAAGCGTCTCAGGCGCCCGCGGGCACCGATATACAGTCCTGCCAGCGGCACGGCGAAAAACAGGGCTGCATTGGCTTTCCAGGCATCTGCAAAGCGGCCTTCCCACAGCGCATGGATGGCACGCTGGGTGCCGCAGCCCGGGCAGTCAAAGCCCGTGAGGCGATGAAATACGCAGCTCGGTGCCGGTGACTCCATCGGGTCGTTGAAGGCGAGATACAAAAAACCGGCGATGCCACAGATTCCTGCGGCAATCGCCAGTATATAAAGCAGTCGACGGGTATTTACCACAAAATCCAGAAAAATCCCAGCGGGCCGAAGACTATGGCTATGATCAACAGCCACTCCGTTACGGTCGACATCGACTTGGCACCGTTATAGTCGCCTGAGTTGTAGCGTGCCGATGAAATAGCGCCGGTGACGATTGCCGCCAGGGCTATCGGCGAGCAGCAGAGGATAGTGAGCAGGATTGACCAGCCTATGTAGGTTGCCGGTTTGGGCTGGGGAGTCGCGGCCGGTTGCTGATTGATATAGATATATGTCGGCGGAACAGGGGGTGCTTGCTGTGGTTGCTGCTGAGGTTGACCCTGGGCAAATAGAGGCGCTGTGGCCGGTGCCACGCCGGCCGCTGTCCACTGAGGCAATCCGTCGTACCACACAGGCGTGTTGGCGTCGATCGGCAGCTGAGACAGTTGCGAGAGATCATAAGGCCCCTGCTGAAGGCCGTTGAGATGGATCCAGATTTTCATCGTTTATTTAGAAGAATTTGATTTCCTTGCCGAGAATGTCACTCAGCAGATTGTTGGCCAGGCGCGAAGCACCGATGCGGAAGTATTCATTGGTGAGCCATTCCTCGCCGAGTACTTCCTTGACAACGCAGTAGTACTTCACGGCGTCTTCTGTTGTAGCTACACCGCCCGAAGCCTTGAAACCGACCTTGTTGCCGGTAGCCTCGTAATACTCCTTGATGCACTGGCACATCACATAGGCAGCTTCGAGCGAAGCGCCGGGATAGCCTTTGCCTGTGGATGTCTTGAGGAAGTCGGCGCCCGAGTAGAGCGACAGCACGGAAGCTTTCTTGATGTTGGAGGCGGTCTTGAGGGCGCCTGTCTCGAGAATCACCTTGAGGCGGGCGTTGCGGCAGGCGGCTTTCTGCTCGGCGATTTCGTCGCACACGGCTTCGTAGTCGCCGTCGAGATAGTTGCCAAGGTTGAAGACGATGTCGATTTCGTCGGCACCGGCATCAACTGCCAGGGCGGTCTCGGCAATCTTCACCTCGTTGAACGACTGAGCGGTGGGGAACGCGCCCGACACGCAAGCGAGCTCTACTTTCGATACGTCGAGCACGGCGCGGACAATCGCGGCAAAGTTGGGATACACACAGATAGCAGCCACGTTATTAAGCATGGGATATTCCTCGTCAAAGGCGTTGACGCGCTCCGTGAATTCAGCAACCGAGCGGGGAGAGTCAGTGGAGTTGAGAGTGGTGAGGTCGATTGTATTGAAAAGGAATTTATATACATCGACGTTGTTATTTTCATCAAAGTGGTCGGCAACGATTTTCTCGACAGCCTTGACCACGGCATTGTCATCCTCGATCACCTTGCTCTTGGCAATGGTATCCTGGTATTTATCGCTCATAATCAGTTGTGTTTAGAATTTTATATATACTTATATCAGTCACGTAATTTTTCATTTTCAATGTGCCGGCGGCTGTCGCGAGCTGTCTTTTTCTCGAGATTGCGCCTGAAGGCTTCGCAGAGATCGGTTCCCGTCTGGTTGGCCAGCGCCATGACGACCCACAGCACGTCGGCAAGCTCGTCGCCAATGTCGTGGCTCTCGCCATCCTTGAACGACTGGTCGCCGTAGATGCGTGCCATCAGGCGTGCCACTTCACCCGTTTCCTCGGCCAGGATGGCCGTGTTGGTCAACGGCGAGAAATACCTCACGCCTACGGTGGTGATCCACTTGTCGACAGCCTCCTGAGCGGCCCTCAGTCCTATGTCGTCGTTTTCTTCACACATAGTAATAAGTTAACACGCAAAGTTACAAAATTTCCCAAATAAAATGCAATTCTTCCTCAACTTGGGGAAAGAATTAGCGATAACGGATAGGCAAATAGTTCCTAAAGTTAAGGGAAGAAATTACCATAAGTGCTGAGAAAAAAGTAGTTTTTGATTTTTTATAAAATGGGATGGGTTGCGGTAGAGGGGAATTTCGTAACTTTGTAGGCTGAAAAGTAGCGAAATAAAGATATGAAAAGAATTTTTTTGATACTTGCCTGTGTATGTGCCGCGGTTGCCGCCGGGGCCGAGATACGCAGTTACACCATAACTTTCGGCGCGGAGCACTCGTCGACACAGACTCTTGACAACTCTGATTTCATGACCGCCGTGGCCTCCGGTCGCGGATATATCGAGGATGTCACGAGCGTCGTGAACGTCTTTCCCGAGACTGACTGCGTCAAGCTCGGTTCTTCCAAGAACAACGGAAAATTCAACATCCATCTCACCACGGGCGCGAGCATTATTCCTGAGTATTATGTGATTAACGCCAAGCGATATAACAATACCCGCGACGAGAGCGCCATGATTATGATAAATTCCGAGACGGCTTATGTACCCTCGACGGAATTTGAGGATATACGCATCGACAATCCCGCTATCGCTCCCCACGCCATTACCAACCTCATTGTAGACGCCGACAAGCGCCTCTACATTCACTCTATATCGGTTTACTACGACACGGCCAACGGCTTTGTGGAGCCCGAGAAAGAGCCCGTAGCAACGCCCGTGTTCACTCCCGCCGGAGGGAGCGTTTCCTCGGGCTCGGCTGTGATCATCACCTGTGCCACCGAGGATGCCGAGATATATTATACAACTGACGGCTCAACGCCCTCAGAGACCTCGAAGCTCTATGACGGCCCGGTGACGGTCGATCGCCCCATGACCCTGCGTGCCATTGCCCTCAAGGACGGCATGGCGCCGAGCGAGATAGCCGAGGCGACCTTTACGGTTGTGGAAATCGGAGCCGAACAAGTTGCATTTTTCAATTTCAACGACCCGGCGTCGCTGACTCCTCAGGTTGCCGAGCCGGCCACGTCGCAGTGGGTCAACCTTGACGGCCGCAGCTTTACCGACATGGATGCTGCCATCACTTTCGGTGCCACGACGACCGGCAACACTCATGTGCGACTCTATCATTCCTACGATGCCGGTTGCGACGTGCGCATCTACGACGGCGAGACCCTGACACTGGAACTCATGAATCCGGCCCTGCAACTCGTGAAAGTTGAATTTACAGCGAGCGACTCGGGCACTTCCTTCGTAAGTCTCGAGCCCGATTGCGGCGAGATGGATATCTGGGAGGATAGCTGGACTCCCGGCGAGGATGAAATCGTCACCAAGGTCGTCTTCACCTCCGTGCAGCAGACGCGTCTCAAGTCGATGCTCGTCTATATGCGCTCCACCACGGGCATTCCCTCGCTCGACTACAACCGCGACGAGGAAGCAACCTACTACAACATCAACGGTCATCGCGTGGACGCCTCCACCGTTGCTCCCGGCTTCTATATCCGCGTCGCCCCGACGGGCGCTTCAAAAGTAATCATCCGCTAACCCTCCACTTTCCCTGCAATGGAAACTGTAAAGAACTGGTTCAAGAAGCCCCGTGTGTGGGGATTTCTGGTTTCGGTGGCAGTCATGGCCGCCGTGTCGCTGCTTTTCTTTTATCCCGATAATTTTGAAGGTCATTCGCTGAGGCAGGCCGACATGCAGCAAGGCGCCGCCAACGGCCAGGAAGCCAAGCTCTACCGCGAGGCAACCGGCGAGCAGGCCCTGTGGACCGACGCCCTCTTCGGCGGCATGCCCACCTTCCAAATCTCGCCCACCTATCCCTCCAACAAGCTCTTCAACTGGCTCAATACAGTCTATGGTCTGGGACTGCCGGCACCGTCCAATCTTCTGTTCATGATGATGCTCGGCTTCCTGATTCTGCTCTATGCCCTTGGAATGAGGTGGTACTACGCGCTGATCGGTGCCATTGCCTGGGGCTTTTCGTCCTATTTCGTGATAATCATCGGAGCGGGTCACATCTGGAAATTTGTCACCCTGTCCTATATCCCGCCGACCATCGCGGGCCTGGTGCTGAGCTATCGCGGCCGCTATGTCTACGGCGCGGCTCTGACGGCACTTTTCGCAATGCTGCAGCTCAACGCCAACCATCCCCAGATGTCTTATTACTTTGTCTTCGTGATGCTGGCCCTCGTCATCGCATGGCTTATAGAAGCCTGTCGCGAGCACAAGGTTAAACGCTGGGCGATCGCCTCGTGTATAACCCTGGGTGCCGGAGCTCTTGCCGTGGGCGCCAATCTTCCCAGCTTATACAACACTTATGAGTATTCCAAGGAGACCAAGCGCTCCCAGAGCGAACTGACACCCCTGCCCGGCAGCGGCCCCGAGAGTGCGTCGCGTCCCACCGGCGGCATGCCCCGCGAGCAGATCGTGGGCTGGAGCTACGGCCCCTCGGAGACATTCTCCCTGCTTGTCCCCAATATCAAGGGTGGCGCCAGCGCCAAGCCTGAGAAAGGTAACATGGTTTTCAACGATCTGACGCGCCTCGACGATGCCAAGGCTCTCGGTAATACTCCTGCCGGGGCCCTGCTGCCCTATCTGCCTCAGTATTTCAATGATTCGGAGGGAACCAACGGACCGGTGTATGTTGGCGCGGCCATCTGCATGCTGTTCCTGCTCGGATGCATCATTGTGAAAGGGCCCGTGAAGTGGGCGCTCGTCGTCATGACGCTTATATCGGTTCTTCTCGCCTGGGGCGACAATTTTGCCTCGCTCACCGACCTGTTTATCTACAATTTCCCGCTTTATAACAAGTTCCGCGCGGTTGAAAGTATTCTTGTCATCGCTGAGTTCACGATGCCGTTGCTGGCCGTGATGGCGCTTGCCAAGGTGCTTAGCTCCAAGGATGCGCTCGAGCGCTACAAGATGCCGCTGGCAGTCTCGGCGGGCGTATGCATCCTGCTATGTTTCCTGGCCTGGGTCGCCCCCGGAATCTACGGCGACGCAATCACCTCGGCCGACCGCGAAACGGCTGCCTCGATCACGCGCCAGGTGACTGAGATGGGACGCCAGTATGGTTACTCGGCTTCGGAAATCCAGTCCATGGCCTATCAATATTCGCTGTCCAATCCCGCGGTTGCCGACGCAGTGGTGTCGCTGCGCCAGGGCCTCGTGAGTGCCGACGGCCTTCGCTCGCTCATTTTCGTGCTGGTTGTCTCGCTTGCTCTCTTCGGCTACCTGAAGGGTTGGTTTAACCGCAAGGTAGCTGTAGCAGTCAGCGGCCTCGCTATCCTGCTCGACCTCTATACTGTCGACCACCGTTATGTTTCTACCGAGAGCTTTGTCGAAGTTCCTGCCGGCACCGCAGAGTTTACTCCCGATGCCATCGA
This sequence comes from uncultured Bacteroides sp., assembly GCA_964454365.1. GTDB lineage: Bacteria > Bacteroidota > Bacteroidia > Bacteroidales > Muribaculaceae > CAG-873. Next base: position 22,638 of record CAYVTB010000013.1, read on the forward strand.
TGCCCTGATATTGCAGGACACCACCAACTACCGCGTGCTCGATATCCCCGGTTTCTCGCGTCCCGACCGTTCTTATTTCCACCACATGATAGGCGGCTATCACGCGGCCAAGCTTAACCGTTACGAGGATCTGCTGCAGCGCATGCTGTTGCAGGCCGTGCAGGTAGGCTATATGCCCGAGCTGCGCAATGATTCCGTGCGTGCCTCCTATCCTCCCGAGCTGCAGGAGCGCCTCGACAACATTGTGGCCGCTTACCGTGTCCTCGACATGCTCAACGCCCGATATATCATAACCGGTGACCCCGAGGCACCCCTTGTCTACAATACCTCGGCGCTTGGTAGCGCATGGCTTGTCGATTCGGTGGCCTATGTAGCGGATGCCGACGCCGAGATGGCCGCCCTCGCCACGCTCGACCCGGGCAAGATGGCTGTCGCTGACGCTCGTTTCGCGACAACGCTCGGCAACACCTTCGGCTCCCTCGTTCCCGGTGACACGATCATGCTGGATTCCTACACGCCCAACCGGCTCACCTACACCGCTGTCGCCAGAACTACCCTGCTCGGAGTATTCTCGGAAGTGTGGTTCCCCTGGGGTTGGAAAGCTACCATCGACGGCAATCCCGTCGAGCTCGGCCGCGTGAACTATGTGTTGCGAGCCCTGCCCGTGCCCCCCGGCCGCCACGAGATCGTCATGACCTTCGATCCCGATTCGCTTCATGTCACCGGCGGCGTGGCTTATGCCTCGGTTACGCTCATATATCTCCTGCTACTCGGGGCTATGTTCGTTGCCTGGAGAGGGATAGTCAATGGGACTTCTAAGGGCTTATAAGAGACTCAGACATTCGCGAGGCTTCGGCGTACATTCACCGTCGGCCTACCGTCTTGTGCGCGAGGTAATCCATCCCTCGCGTGGTTATGCCTATTATGCAGAGTCTGCGTTGCCGCGTCTCCACGGTCCGGTCCATTCCGCTCTTCTGTTCAGGCTCGCGGTCTATCTCCACCCCTCCTCGGTGTTCATCACGGGGTCGCCTCAGGTGGTGGCCGTGGCAAGCGAAATAATCCGCGCGGCGTGCCCGTCGGTCAAGTTCGCGCGCTTCGGCGCGGACAAGGTCGATCTGCTGTTGTGTTTCGGAAGAGTGCCGGTCGGGAGCTCATGGCGACACGGCCTGTTCAGTGACCGTCGCCACCCCGGGCTTGCAGCGGCAGCCGGCGCGCGGTCGAGGGGACATCTTTTAAGGAGCCGGCGCGCAGCACTGCTCGTGGATGCCGATGTGCCCTTCCAGGTAACTGATATAAAATTGTGATTTTTTGAGGCAAAAAGTGCTTATTGTTAAGGATATTGCCTGTTTTGATGTCATTATTTTGCTAAATAATGTTAATATGGGTGATTTTTGTTACTTTATTGACAAAAATTGACTACCTTTGTTCATCTCCTCGTGCACATCTTCTATAAAAATTACCAGCGACAATATGGAAAAGATAGACAACCTTGACCGAAAGATACTACAGATAGTAATGCACAACGCCCGAATACCGAGCAAGGATGTAGCCACAGCATGCGGAGTTTCACGAGCAGCCATTCACCAGCGCATCCAGCGCCTTATAGAGCTTAATGTCATCACCGGCTCGGGCTACCATGTCAATCCCAAGGTTCTTGGTTTTTCTACCTGTACCTATATCGGTGTCAATCTCGAGCGCGGCGCCATGTATCGCGACGTAGTTCCCGAGCTGGAGAAAATTCCCGAGGTAGTCGAATGTCATTTCACAACCGGCCCCTACACGATGCTTCTGAAGCTTTATGCCCGCGATAACGAGCATCTGATGGATCTGCTCAATAACAAAATCCAGATGATACATGGTGTGACCGGAACCGAAACGCTGATTTCTCTTGACAATTCAATCGCCCGCGAAATCCCGACGAGCATCGCAAAAGGCTGATTTATAATAAAAAGTAGGGAGCGGATGGCGCCATGCCATCCGCT
>CAYVTB010000014.1:0-24587 GCA_964454365.1 uncultured Bacteroides sp.
CAACATGAAGCGCTTCCTGGCCTTCTCGTCAATCTCGCAGGCCGGCTACATCATGCTCGGCATCATCGCCTTCAACACGCTCGGCATGGCTGCGATGCTCTTCTACATCCTTGTATACATCTTCTCCAACCTTGCCGCCTTCGGCGTTATCGGTGCAATCGAGAATGCTACCGGCCGCGTGTCAATGGATGATTACAAGGGCCTTTACAAGACCAACCCCCGCCTGTCGTTTACAATGATGCTCGCCATGTTCTCCCTGGCCGGTATTCCTCCCTTCGCAGGTTTCTTCTCGAAGTTCTTTATCTTCACCGGAGCCCTGCAGGGTGCTACCCCCGCCATCTATGTCCTGGTGCTCATCGCCTTGATCAACACTATCGTGTCACTCTACTACTACCTGCTGGTAGTGAAGGCAATGTTTATCAGCGAGGACGACTGTGTCATCGCTCCCTTCCGTTCGACCTGCGGCGAGCGTCTCGGAATGTGGATCACGGTTGCAGGTATCCTGTTCCTCGGCCTTGTGAGCCCCGTTTACGACGCCCTCATCAATCTCTCGTCCCTGAGCGAAATGGCGATCTTCTTCATCAAGTAAACAGTCCACATTCAACCATTATAACTGCGAGGGGCGCCGATTGCGGCGCCCCTCGCTAATTATGTCACTTACCGTATTATTGCAAGATGCCCGATGATGCCGAACCGGAGACGCCCGGCTCGTCGTCGCGTCCGACTTTCTTACCGAAACCGATGGTATAAGTTGCCGACAGCTGAATCAATGCGTGGCTCTGACCGTTATAGAACTGCTGATAGGTGTCATAGTACTTGCTGTGCATTTCCTGAACGGAGCTTTTCCAATTCCAGCGGGAGAAGTCAATAAAGTCGGCCCTCACGTTCCAGGAAGCGTTTGACCAGCTGACGGTGATGTACCAGTCATCCTTAGTCCTGTCCCAGATTCCGTTCATGCAGCCGTCGGCGCTTGCATTAGAGGAAATATAGGTGACGGTGAAATTCCAGTTCTTGAGATAGTAGCGGACGCGGGCATACCAGTTGATATTCGTGTGATTGACGTTGTAAGGCGCGCCGTTGTGATTGAGAATCTGAGCGACCTGTCCTGTGAACATCAGCGTGCGGTTTAGAAAACGCATGGTGCCGCTGATGCCGTATTGCCCCTGAGCGTAGCTGCCCATCGGCTGTTTGATGGTTCGCAAAATGCCGGTTGACGAGGCATCGTAGTCGAAAGCATATCTGTCGTCCACAATCCATGCCCAGGCAAATGCGCTCAGGTTGTAATTATTGCTCGGGAGCCAGGTGTAGCGGAAATCAATATCGTAGTTCTTGGACGGATAAAGGTTGGGGTTGCCGGTGTAGCGCAACAACGGCGTTGATTGGATGACGTTCTCGCTCTTGTAAGACGTCGAAGCAACCCAGGTGCTGTAGTGAAACGTGGTAGAGAGCGAGTGTTTGTCCTTGAAGCCGTATTGAAGCGAGAGGTCAAACCATGGTGATGAAGGATTGTCGGTCATGTCGGCATACTTGAATTGATCCCGGTTCCAGCCGATGCCCGCCATACCATAGAAATTACCGATGCTGATGCTGTAAGTCGCGCCGAGACCGATACGCGTCATCCGTGTACGGTCGAGAGCCGTGGCACTTCCGGTGTACTGAGTACGGTTATCCTCGTAATAACCTCTGGCGAATCCGAGCAGCTTGCCGTATTTGCCGAAATCGTGATTGAATTTCAGGTTGGCATCAATCAGATTGGTGTTATCAACGGCACCATTGAATATGGGGTTAAAACCGTTTTCAATATATGACGAATTCTGCTCGGTATGAGAGAACATATATGACGGCGTGAATGTGATTGAATTATTCTTCGGGAGGGTGAAGAAATAGTAACCGTAGTAGGCCAGGAATTTTGATGTGTTACTCAGGGTCGATGAGTATTCTGATGCCGGGAAGTCGGCCGGGGAGTAATAAACTTCGCCGCTTCGGTCAGAATGGGGCTTCCGTTCTATTGAGCCATAGATCTGACTGGATGCTTGAATCAGTTCTGAGTTATAGGTCGCTTTGAAAGCAGCGTAGTATTGCCTGCGGCGTTCTTTTGAAGAAGTGGTATTGGAATAGCGGTCAAAAACTTTCACTGAACCGTCCTCCTGCGGTAGGCGATAGGTCTCGGTGAGATCGGAACCGTAATGTGTACTGTTGTGGCCGAACCCATAACCCATCAGGTCGTAAGTCATCTTCTTATACTGGAATCTGATATTTCCTAACAACTGTTCCGAAAAGTGGAGCAGGTTGGTGTGATCATATAATTTGACATAGCCACCGTATTCATATTTCGTCATTATATAATTGACCACAAATTGATTCCCTTGCAGGCGCGGATCAGAGGGATATTCGTAGTACTCGACCCTTTTGACGTCAGATATGCGCATCGCTTTTAGGTCTTCATCAGTCGCCGGGATGTAGTCAATGAAAACGGCGACCTTCTTGCCGGTGTTGGTCTCGATGTTGCCGCTAAGCGAAACCTTGAGCTGAGGTATAGACATCTGGTCGAGCAGATCGGCGCCGGATTGCGAGGCATTCTTTTGACGCGTAGTCGGAATATAAGTTGACTTCTTGGCATCGGTCCGCTGCAGGCTCGCCTCAACAACCACCTCATTAAGCTCTTCAGTCCTGATGGAATCCTGCTCGACCTGCTGTCCTGCGGCGTTCCCTGCACATAAAAGCGCCGCAAATATTAACTTCAGTTTATCATCCATTGATTTATACGATTTTTGAGGACAAAGATAGCTATTAACCGCGACTCAACTCTCAACAAATGTTGATAATCCCTCAAAACTATTGTGAAGCGACAGAAAATTTGTATATTTGCAGCATCCGAACTTGTTAGGAGATAATTATATCAACAGGCTGAATGACAGACAAAGAAAAATATAAATCATTATTGAATGCACTTATTGCAAAGGCGAGAGAAATCTTGCCTACAGGGTCGCAGGTTTCGTTATACGGCTCAAGAGCGAGAGGTGATGCCCGCGCCGATTCAGACTGGGATGTCCATATACTTATTCCCGGAGAAGAAAAACTGCCTTTAAGTCTGTGGAATCAATTCGCATGGCCGTTGGCCGATGTTGGATTGCTTTTTGAAGAAGTTGTAAATCCGCGATTATACTCTTATAAGGGATGGGAGAAACGCAGCTTCCTCCCTTTCCATAAAAATGTCGAATCAGAAAAAATAATCTTATTAAAGAATTGAAATCGTGACTTTATCCCAGCAAGAGAAAGAAGCAATAATCCGTTATCGGGTTGAAAAGTCGATGCAGACTCTTAAAGAGGCTAAGGAAAATGCTCAGTTAGAGAATTGGAGTCTTGCAGCAAACAGACTTTACTATTCGATTTTTTATATGGCTTTGGCTATTAATTTAAACGCGGGAGACTTTGCACGAACCCACAATGGTACATTTAATCTTTTTAGCCAGAGATATATCGCTACAGGTCGCCTCTCGGAAGAAGAAAAACATCTGTATAGAAATCTTTTTTCTATGAGGCAGACAGGTGATTATGATGATCTCTTTGATTGGGATAGGGAGGATATAGTGCCATTAATTCCTCAAGTAGAGAGTTTATTGGAGAAAATGAAGGGTTTTCTTGATTAATCTTACACTTGGCGTTAGATATATAAACAGCAGGCAGGCGATTATCGCCTGCCTGCTGTTTTCTAAGTGGGTAGAGGATTTACTTCACATTGATTTTGTGGGCTTCGTTACCGGCTGTGACGATGTAGAAGCCGGGAGCGACCGTGAGTGTTGCGGGTGCTGTAGCGCGGCCCACACAGCGACCGGCAAGGTCGGTCACGGTTACGGGAGTTCCCTCTGAGGCAATAACTGTGATATTGTCGCCGTGGACGTTCACAATTGAAGTCGAATTTACGGCATCGACAACAGCATTGTTATCGCTCAAAGTTACATAAACGGGATCGGAGGGAAGCGACTCAACGCCTTCTTCATTAATGGCGGTGACAGTGTAGGCATAGGTCCCTGTTCCGCCTGCAAGGTTGAGAAGGGCATGGGAGGTTACGTTGCCAACGGCGCGATTGTCGTAGCCTTCGAGAATATCGGTCTTGGTGCCGCCTATGCTTACAACCACGTCGTCGACAGCCAGATTGCCTGAGACAATCTTGTTATAGACAAGTCGAACCTTCTTGACACCGGCAGGAATATCACTGACCTTGATGGTCTCGCCGCCGACAGCATTGTTCACGTCCACGCGGTTGTAAAGTGAAATCCAGTCGTCTTCGGTGGGAGTACCGGTTACCGGAGGCACGAGGCCGAGCAGTTCGATAGAGTTTTCGTGCGTGGTACCGGCGCTGCGCATCCAAGCCTCAAAGGTCATGACATCGCCTTCGTAAAGCGGGCTTTCGAGGTACTGACCCATCTTGGAGAACTTGAGCGAGGGAACGCTCTGGCCTACATAGCTTGCCGATGTGTAAACGTCGGTTGCCGAGGCTATCCAGCCCTCGGGAAGGCTGAGCTTGAGACCGGCGCCGAAGTCGACATAATCAGTCAGCTCGTCCATCATGCTTTCGGCAATGACAGTGAGGCGGTAGTCGACGGCACCTTCGAGGGCCTCCCAGCGTGCGGTGAACGACTCTGCAGTGACTTCCTCGGCTTCGAGACCCTGAGCGATAAGCATATCAAATGTCGCATCGGTAGTCGAGACAGATACAGCCTCGCTTGCGGGCGAGAGGAATGTGCCGCGCTTGGCGGTTACGGTTGCGTTATAGGTGGTATTGGGCTTGAGGCGCTCGATAACTACGCTGAGTTCCTTGACCTCAAAATCAACATAGGCTGCCACGGGAACATCGCCCTCGGGAGTTGCCTCGAAGACATTGACGAGATAGCTTGTGGCCTGTGGAACTGATTCCCAACTCAGGGTGAAGCTGTTGCCAGTGGGATCGGAAGCAACCGCGACCGGAGCGTCCATTTCGACCTTGCCGCCGGCTACATCAAAGGTGATGATGCCGAATTTCTCGGAAATGTCGGTGATGGGGAGCCCCAGGTCAACGTTGGCCCAGGTCCTCATCGAAGGCTTGGTATCGTTTGTAAACGATGTAGCGCGGGAAGTTCCGGGGAAGGGGTAGCCGGCCATGATTTCATAGTCGCTGTTGTCCTGGAGACCGTTGGCTTCCTCGATGTCGACATACTGATGATAGGCGTTGTTGTTGACGGTGTTGCTTTCCCAGACACTGCGGTTGAAATCGATGTGCCACACGAGCATGCCGTGGCCGGGCAGGTACAAGTCCCAGCCCACCTGCTGGCGGTTTTCAAGCAGGAAGAACTCGTTGGGGTTGGTGGTCGGGATGATGCAAGCGACGTTGTTGTCGTGGAGGTTGGGGAGAGTGATGCTCGTCGCGTCGTCAATAACGATGGGATCTATCCATCCCATAGCGTTGCGTTCAAAAGCCGAGTATACCGGAGGTGTGCGGCCATTGTTGTTGTAGGGACCGTAGTCGAGGACGCTCCACGAGCCGGGAGTGATGAAGACCGACGAGTAGTTGTAGTCGGTCGAGTAAAGGTCGGGCAAGCCCATGACGTGGCTGAACTCGTGGCAGAAGGTGCCGATACCGTCGGGGATACCGTCTTCCCATTCGTTGCAGCAGCCGTAGTCCTGGATCTTTACACCGTCGAATACGGGAGTGGATCCGTAGGCATAGGTCATTTTCCAACGGTGGGGCCAGATGGTTGACGATGCGCCGCCGCTGGCCTCGCCGCGGCCGGCATAGATGATGTAGACATTGTCGACATAGCCGTCGCCGTTGAGGTCATAGTCGGCGAAATTGATTTCATCGTCGAGCAGGCTGCAGGCGTCATAGACCAGTTCTCCGACATTCTTGTCGTTGCCCCAGACATCGTTGGCACCATAGTAAGAACAGTTATGGGGGAGGGTCACGGGGCCGTAGACGTCAAAATCGGGCGTAAACTTGCCGGCCGATGATGCAATGAAGAAGTCGCGGACCGAGCCCGTTCCACGGTGTTGTGAGAAACCTTCCTTGTTGAGGAAGTCGTGGAAATATTCGTGGGGTTCGGGGACCTGGAATTTTTCCGTGGGAGCCGAGCCGCTGTATTGTGCAAGAATTACCAGCGCGCGGGGCGAACCGTCGTGGGGGAAGAGAGAGCCCTCAATGCCGACACCGCTCGAGGAGGTGGCGCGCATGGCCGACTGGCGGTTCAGTATCTTGTTGGCGACGGTTTCCACGTCAATGGACGCCGCGAATTCGCGCTGAGCCGCCGAGCGGTCGGCGGGATTCAAGGCGAGGACATCGCTGATAATCGGGGTGCCGGTTGCGTCGATGGTGGCGAAGCAATAGCGCCCGTCGGTAGTCTCCATCACGGGAAGACGGTCGGTAGTCAGGTAGAGGTGAGCGTGTTCGTCACCGATGAGCTGCAATTCGACGACGGTGCCGTCGGGCTGCACTCGCTGCTGAATCACTCCGCGCTTGGCAGGCACGCCCATCACGGCGGGCACGGCCAGGGCAAGAGCTGTAGCGGCTACGAGAAGTTTTTTCATTGCTATTTTTCGTTATAATGATTGCTTTTTTGATAATACATATCGCCTTATAAAGGCAAAACCGTGCAAAGTTATCAATTTGCACGGTTTTTACAAAATATTATGACCTAACAAAGGTTAAATGCCCGCTGCGACTGGCATTTTTATAACAAATTGTAAGATTAATTCTTGCCGACGAGAGCCTTGGCCGGAGCATAGTCGATGCGGACGACCTTGAGTTCCGGGAGATCGTCGCGCTGCGAAGGCGCGTAGTCGCCTTCATTGTAAATACCGGCAGCGATAACGTCCTCGCGGGGATTGACATAATACACAGTCGAGACGCCGGCCGCGCGCATGGCGTCCACCGCTACCGTGGTGGGCTCGTTCACGGTGTAGACGGCCGCTGTCGGTACAGTGGTGCGACGGGTGCGGGCCAGGGCATCCTGCTCGGCTGTCATGCCGCCGACAGGCATCCCCGAAGCACGCCAGGCTCCGTTGAGGATCACTACCGCGCCACAGGGCTTGTAGTCCTGGGCGGCTGCGGTCTGAGCGACTGAAACAGCCATGTCCATGAAAACATCATCGTTGGGATTGGCTCGCTCGGTCTGCGAGATTTCCACCTGTGCCGCGGCTGTCATTGCCACGAGCAGGGCAAGGAGGGTCAGTATCTTTTTCATAACGATTCTACTTATTTGATTTTCTTTATAATAACCCGGTCAACAAGGGCATGGTTGGTGCCGAGGTTCATATTCTCGTCGGCGGGGCGGAAGGTGAGGCCCAGGCGGTGCTGTCCCGCAGTCAGGGGAACGATTACGCTGTTGCTGCGGCCCCAGTCGTTCCAGTTGGCGACCCCTCGCTGCGGCATCACTAAGGTGCCGGCAACGTTACCGTCGACTTCGAGAGTTCGGATGGCACATTTGTTCTCGGTGTTTACTGGTCCGTTACCGTTGGCATAGACCACCTGGATGGCATAGGTGCCGTCGGCGTCGGTATCAAGGTCGACATATACAGGCGACGATGCGTGGTCAAGTTCGACGAATCCGCGGCCGTGATAGCCCTTGAGGGGTTGCTCGGGTCGATAGCTTATCTCGGGCGACGCCATGAGGACACCCTCGCCGGGCATTTCTATGACAGTCACGGGATAGTTGTCTACCGGCTCGGAGGCAAATGACTGAACACCGTCGGTACTGAAGCCGATTACCTGATAGCTACCGGGCACGGTGGCGGGATAGGTTGTCGTGCGCACGGTGTCGATAACTTCACCGTCGCGGAGCACCATGTAGCCGGCGATATACTCGATGGGCTGCCAGCTGAGAAGGTTGTTGACCGGAACGCCGGGGCCATCCAGTTCGGGCGAGTTGCTCAGCGAGGCGATGGGTGTGAGCGGTGCCTTGACATTAGCGGTTCTGTTGACGGCCATCGGAGCGATGGGTTCGTCGTTCATGGTGATGACAATCTTGTTGTGTCCCTTGATATCGGCGGGAACATAGGGGGCATGGTCCTTGCCGTTGAGCGTGAAACTCTTGATGCGGTCACCATAGCCTTTGACAGTGATGTCGAGTGTCGCGTTGCGGTAGGGAAAGTTCTCGAGAGTGCGCTCGGCGCCGAGAGCCTCGGGAACAAACGGCTTGAATGTCAGGCGGTCTTTCTCATAATTGATACCGAAGAGAATACGGTGGGTGATTGCGAGGTTGCCTGCGAGGCACCAGAGCATGTTGGATGAATTGAGCTCAGTGGCTATATCGCCGTTGTCGAGCACGAAGTTCTCCTTATTGGTGGTAAAGAGCGCGGCGGGGCGGAACACCGAGCCGATGGCTTCCATCGTTCCTGCCTCGTTGCCGGCCTTGGCATTGGCTATCGCCCAGTAAGCGCCGACCCAGGGCCACAGGGCGTTATTGTGGTAGGGAGGCATGTCGGCAATCTGCGGGAAGAAGATGGCTGCGCCAAAGGGGGTTGTCGGGTTGTTCTCCGTGATTGAAGCGGCACGCTCGGGCGATGCCACGTCATAAAGAATGGCAAGCGACTCGCCGAGAGTCTCTGCGCGAGGATTGAGGATAGGATGCTCGCGGCCGTAGGTATACATCGCATAGTAGCCCTTGTCGTCCATCCAGAGACGGTCGTTGATGGCCTTGGCGAGGGATTGTGACAGCTCGGCATAGTGCTTGGCCTCGTCCTTGTGGCCCAGCTCGGAGGCGATTTCCGACAGGACGGCCAGCGCCTCGGCATGCACGACGCTTGTACCCAGGGCCTTGCTGTTGTAGATGTCGGCAGTCTGCATCCAGCGCGGGTAGCTCTGCTCGCGCCAGTCGATAAACGATGTCTCGCCCTTCACCAGCCCGTCGGCCGTGGTGTGGGTGATCTGCAGGTCGTCTTCGATCGAGTTGCGGATGACCGGATAGATGAATTCGAGCCACTCGCGGTCGCCGGTCACCTTGTAGAGTTCATAAGCGGCCACGGCCCAGATCATGCGGTCGCTGCTCACGGGCCAGGCGCCGCCGCTGCCTGTATCCTGGACGATGCGCCCTGTCGGCGTGACTTTGCGGCGCAAGGAAATTTCGGAAGCCTCGGGCTGCATGTAGGCCATAGAGAGCAGTATTGAGTAGCTCACATCGCGGGTCCACACGCCGGCCCATTCCTTGCCGGTGCGCAGGGTGGTATCAGGCTCGACGGCATTGATCATCTCTTCGAGGCCGAGATTATAGATGGCCGTGTGAAGTTTATTGGGGGTGGTCAGGCGGGGATATTGCGAGATGTCGCGTGTCAGGTGCCAGGTCTTGTTGATAGGCATGAAATATCCCGGCTGCGCGGAATAGGTTGAGATAAGACTCTCTCCGTCGGGAGAAAAGGCCATGTATTCGGCTTGTGTGATGGTGTCTCCGTGCCAGCGGTAGGTGTCGGTGGCAACTATGTCGCCCCCGGCATATGCTGCCGCAGGCATCAGGGCCAGGCCCAGGGCAATCGGTTTGATGTGTTTCATATTGTTGTGACAGGTAAGTTTTTCAATCCATTAATTTCAGTTTCAGATAGCGGCGCGTCGACGGGCCGACGGTGAAGTGGCGCGAGGCGCGGCGTCCGACGACCCACATGAGCGTTTCATTGCGCCATAACAGCCACGCCTGCTGCTTGGAGGCGGCATCGAGCCGCGCGTCGGCAAAAATGTCGCTCACGAGGCGCGAGCCGTCGAGTCCGAAAGGTTCGAGGCGGTCGCCGCGTCGCCACGGGCGCAGTTGCCATCTCGGCTCGCCGGCCAGGGCTCGCTCATCAATATATATGACTCGGCAATCGCGTTCAGGTTTAAACGCCGATACGTCATGGCGCGTAATTTCAATGTGTATCGGAGAAAGGATGTCGCGTAGCAGTGACACGTCGATCGCTCCGGGAGCCGCTTTTCCGGCCGCCCGCGGCGAGCGCAGGTAACCGTGGTCGAGACTTCGCGATGTAGTCCCGGCGATGAAAACGCCTCCGCTGCGCGAGGCTGCCGCGAGCATGTCGTCGGTCTGCCGGCGGGAAAATCCCTCGCCGCGGAGCATTTCAAACAGCAGCAGCCCTGCATCGGGATCAAGCGAGAGGGCCCGCAGGTCAATATCGCCCGTGTCGCGGTCGCGGTAGGCCTCGGCACGGCGAGCAATAGCCCGGTTGTAAAATTCCTTGTTTTCAGCCATGAACGACATCGAGCGTAGGACCCCTTCAAGAGCTCCGGCCGCGATCCCTTCGAGGGCGGGGAGAAGATTGTGTCGCAGGCGGTTGCGCAGGAAGTCATCGCCGGCATTGCTGCTGTCGTCAACCCAGGTCAAGCCGCGGCGTTGCAGATAGCTTTCGATTTCGGCGCGGGAACACTCCAGCAGGGGACGGATAACATGACCGTGACGGGCTTTCATTCCCGCCAGTCCGCTCAGGCCCGAGCCTCGCAGAAGATTAATGAAGAAGGTCTCGACGCTGTCCTCGCGGTGATGTCCCACGGCAACGGCGCGCGCGCCCAGACGGTCGATCAGGTCGCCAAACCAGTTGTAGCGCAGTTCGCGGCAAGCCATCTCAAGGGATTCGCCCGTGGCACGGCGTCGCGCTTCAACATCAAAATCCTTGACACACAGATCGGTGTCGAGGATGCCGCTGACGGCTTCTGCATGGTGCATGTCGCGCGTCGACTCGCTCCCGCGCAGGTGGAAATTGCAGTGGGCGGCCACGCAGTCATAGCCGAGAGCCGTGAGGACGGCGAGCAGCGCAACAGAGTCGGCGCCGCCGCTCAAGGCGACAACCAGTCGCTCGGGAGCCTGGGGCAGACCCTCCCGGCTGATATAATCCTTTACTTTTATTTCAAATATATCCACGCTACAAAGATACTAAATAATAATGATTTTTTTATTAACTTTGCGGTTGAATGGAAAAACGCCGACTGACATTAATCATTAACCCCATTTCCGGTACACTTTCCAAAAAGGGTGTAGACAAGTGGGTGCCTCCCATGCTCAAGCGCATGGGTTATGATGTCGACTTGCGTTATACCGAGTATCCCGGCCATGCCACGGAAATTGCCCGCGAGGCGGCTCTCCGCGGCGATTATGGAGTGCTTGCCTGCGGTGGCGACGGCACCGTCAATGAAGTGGCCTCGGGACTCGTCGGCACGGACACAGCCCTCGGTATTCTTCCCGCCGGCTCGGGCAACGGGCTCGCGCGCCACATAGGCATTCCTATCGACATTGAAAAGTCGCTGAAAGTCATCGGTGAAGACTATATCGAGGCTTGCGACTGCGGCCAGGTCAACGGGCGTCTGTTTTTCTGTACATTCGGCGTAGGTTTTGACGCGGCGGTGAGCCAGCGCTTCTCGCTCAAGAACACCCGCGGTCTGTCGACTTACATCGCTTCGGCCATAGACGAATTTATCACCTATAATCCCCAGTCCTACCGTATTATTATAGGTGACACCGTCATTACCGACCGGGCGTTTCTGGTTGTGGTGTGCAATGCGTCGCAGTATGGCAACAACGCCTTCATCGCCCCGGCTGCGTCGATACGCGACGGCTTGCTCGATGTTACGGTCGTGCACGAAGGCAATCTCGTGAGCCACGCTCTCTCGGGACTTGAAATGATAACCGGCTCGATCGGCAACCACGGCAAGATACGCACATTCCGCGCAAAAGAAATAGTAATCGAGCGCGAGCAAGCTACGGTTACACACATTGACGGCGATCCTACCGAGCTTCCCTGCAACCTTCATATAAGTTGTCTGCCGGGGAGCCTCAAGATTTTCATCACCCGACGCAAACAGCGCTTCCGCCCGATTATAACGCCGTTGGTGCTTCTTCTGAAGGATTGGTCCATTGCCGTTTCGAGAGTCTTCCGCAAGAGGTCCTAAGTCTCGGTCAAGCAATCATGAACAGAGTTCTGATAACGGGAGCCAACAGCTTTGTCGGTACAAACGTTGCCGATTGGCTGTCGAGATATCCCGAGGAATTCATCGTGGACACAGTTGACACTTTTGGCGACGGATGGAAGGAAGTCGATTTCAGCAAATATGATACCGTATTTCATGTAGCCGGTATTGCCCATGTCGATCCGAGGCCTGGATTGGCTCCCCTATATTATAAGGTCAACTGCGATCTTGCTGTCGACGTCGCACGTCGAGCAAGGGAGCAGGGCGTGGCGCGGTTTATCTACATGAGTTCCATGATCGTCTATCAGGCGAGCCGGTCTCTCAAGGGAGTGATGATAACCCCGCAGACCGAGCCGGTTCCCAATGATTTCTATGGCGACAGCAAGCTTAGGGCCGAGAAGTATCTCAATGAACTTGCGGGCGAGTCGTTTAAGGTGTCTATACTGCGCTCGCCCATGCTTTACGGCAGGAACAATAAAGGCAATCTTCCTCGGCTCGCCCGCCTGGCGACGAAGATTCCGGTCTTTCCGGCGTGGCACAACCGCCGGTCGATGCTCTATGTCAATAATCTCGCTGAGTTTATCAGGCAGATAATCTTGAGGGACATGTCCGGGACATTCTTCCCCCAGAACCGGGAGTATGCCGACACGGTCGAGATAGTGAAATATTTTGCAGCGAGGAGTAATCACAGGATCCTGGTCTCGCGTCTGTTTAATCCGCTTGTGAGTCTCGGTGCCCTCGTGCTGAAGCCGGTCAGCAAGATGTTTGCCGACTTCTGCTATGATCAGGCGATGAGCCGGTATGACTTTGACTATCAGGTGGCCGGTTTTGAGGAAAGCCTGCAATCGGTGGAAACTGACAAAAAATAACAGCCCCGAAAATCTTCGGAGCTGTCGTTGTGATTTATTTCAGGTCAATTAATGTACTACGACTTTAGCGGTCGTGTTGTCGGCCCGGACGATATATACACCGCGCTCGAGACCCGTGAGAGGCACGGGTGTGCCCGCGATTGTGTAAGCCTGGACCTGCTCGGGCTCGCCTTCGACAATAATGCAACCGTCGCCGCCGTAAATCAGATAATCGCGGCCTTCGTTGTCGGCAGTGATATCGCCTGTAGAGGCAATGTTGTCGGTTCCGTACACAGCATAGGAGCCGGCTGTCAGCATTACGCCTGCTGCGCTTGCCTGAGGCGTGGTGTTATAGCTGCACGACAGCAGCTGATAGTTGCTCGCCGAGAGATTGACGGGAACGCTCACGCGGGCCTGGGAATTGGTGGACGGGTTGATGACCACATAGATTGCCTTGTCGCCGTTGACAAGCGAGATGGTGCGTCCGTTCCACTGGGAGCAGTTGACCGTCGTCGTGACGTTTTCGTCAAACATGTCGGGGTTCTGGGCGCGCAGGTGGCACAGTTCGCGATAGTTCTGCATCAGGCCGGCGCGGTTGGCGTTATTGAGATAATTCCAGATCACTTTCTTGGGCGATGTATCGTTGCCCGAGCTGTTCTTTGTCGACTGGTCGGCGCCGAATTCCTGGAACTGCCATATCATGTGCGCGCCGGGAGTCATGAGCATCTGTGCTGCCACTGAGCCGAGGCGTCGCATTGACACTGCCGTGTTGCCTTTGACGCCGGTGGCGCCGTTGCGGCTCTGGGAATAGGCCATGCGTTCCTCATCGTGGCTTTCGGCGTAGCTCACGGTCGAGCCCCAGGTGCGCGAGTCGAGAGGTGCATAGAAGCGGTTGAGCGAGGAGTTGTCGCTGAAGCCCATGGCAAACTGGCGCGACTCGGTGTTGATGTTGGCCCAGTTGATTTCGCCGTCAGCTGCCATTTCGTTTTCCTCCTGGGCGCCGGCAAGGTTTTCGTTAATGAAATATGCGTCGGGGTTTACTTCCATCATTGAAGCGTGGAGTTCCTTCATGCGGGCCACGCGGGTTGCGTTGTAACGGTTGGTGTTGGCGTCTGAGGGAGTTCCCCAGGTGTTGGTCGCCGGGTAATAGGTGTTGCCGTAGCTGTCATTGTTACCCAGACCCTTCACGAGGTCAAAGCGGAAACCGTCGACCTTGTAGGCCGTCATCCAGTATTTGAGGGCGTCTTTCCACTGCTGCATCACCAGCGGATTGTCCTGATTCCAGTCGTTGAGCACGCTGTAGGCGTGGGGCGACGAGCCGTTGTAGAAGGGATTCTTGGCAATGGGATACATCATGTACCAGGGATGGAGACCGTCGCTCTGGTTGAAGACAATATCCAGAATCACGGCCATGCCGCGCTTGTGGATTTCATCGATCATCATCTTATACATATAAGGTGTACCGTAGGCCTTGTCGGGAGCAAAGTAGAAATTGGTATTGTAGCCCCACGAATTGTTGCCGTTGAATTCCATGATAGGGAGCAACTCGATGGCATTCACACCCAGGTCGGCCAGATAGTCGAGTTTTGAAAGTACACCGGCGATATTGCCGTCGCCATAGGCCTGCCCTTCGGTGCCGGTGAAGTCGCGGATAAGAAGTTCATATATGATAAGGTGGCTCTGATCGACACCCTTGAAGGATTTCACTTTCCAGTCAAAATCATCTATTGCCGAGTTGTAAACGGCCACGGGAGTGTCCTTCACGACCTGCGATGGATAGACGGGCATGTCGGGGAAGACGGCCGATGAAATGTAGCGGTCGTTCCAGGGGTCGAGTACCAGGCGGGCATAGGGGTCGCCGACGGCCTTGGTTCCGTCTACAAGGAAATAATATATGTAATCTGTACCGGGTTCGAGGCCCTTGACTGTGGTCCAGAAATAGGGCACTCCGTCATATGTAGCCTTGTTCATGGCACTCTCGGCGGTGACGGCGTAGCCGTTCCAGGAACCGACGAGCATCATGCTGTTCTTGTCGGGCGCGGCTATACAGAAGGTAACCGAGCCGTCGCTGTTGGTCACGGGGCCCATCTGGGGCTTGCCGCCGCCGGGGTAGGGAACCTCTGCAGCTGCCGTCACGCGCACGAGTTCAATGGTGCTCGTGAGAGTCTTGCCTGCAGCGTTGGATGCGGTAGCTGTAATGGTGTAATTCCCGGCTTCCGTGAACTGCATGCTTCCGCTGAGGGTGGTCACTCCCTGAGCGCTTGCAATCGTGTTGGAGGGCGAGTTACAGTACATGTTTATATTAGATGCTTCTGTAGTGTTCACGGTGAATGTCACGGCATTGTCGTCGGTCACCACCGGCCCGTTGAGATCCGATGTAAGTTCGATCTGGAAACCGGCCGGAAGCACGTCGACAAAGATATCGCCGCCGCTCTCGGTCTTGCCTTCGCGCGACGAGTCGGCGTTGCGGAATACGAAAGCCAATTTTTCAACTGTCACTCCCGAGGGTACGCCATAGTAGGTGGCGATATCGGGAATACTGAGAGTCCAGGTGTCGGGTCCGGCATATTTCAGCTCGTACTTGGACGAGTTATCGCCCCATGTCGGGGCGTACTGCCAGTCGGAGGTCGACGTCGATTTGTTGGTTATGACGCCCGTGTGGGCATAGATTTTGGAATTGGCGCCGAGACCAGCGAGGCCCCTGTTGCCCTTGTCGGCGTGGAAAGTCACGACGATGTTCTTGGAATCGGTCTGCACGATCGCCGGAGAGGTCGTGACGACCTGGGCCGAGACGCTGACCGTGCCAAGAAGGGCTGCCGACAGCAGCAGATGGAAGTGTTTCATCAGTGGTAATATGAAGTTAAAATGAGTTCTGAAGTTTAAAACACCTCAGCTCCCTCCCTTGTTCACGCTCTCACGGGGCTATTTTTATTTACTAAAATGATGAAACAAAAATAAAATTAAAGTTAAATGTAAATTTTTTGTGGCACTATTGTGCTTGTATTGAAATAATTTTGTAACTTTGTCGCGTGATAAAAACCTTTAAAAGATAATGAAACACATTTTCAGCACATTAGGATGTATAGTCCTCCTTGGTCTTGCGGTCTTTTCCTGTCACAAAGAGAAAGATACGAGGCCGGTGCTTGCCGTCAGTATCGAAGCTCAACGAAATATCCTTGAACAACTCGTCGGTGACCGCTATCGCGTCGTCACTATCCTTCCCTCGGGTGCTGATCCCGAAGCTTTCGAACCCACGGTGAAAACTCGTCGCGATGTCGACAACAGCAAGTTGTACTTCACTACAGGTCAGTTGCCCTTTGAGTCGATGCTTTCGATGGCCTCAGGTGATAACGTGCAGGTTATCAACACTTCCTATGAAATCGAGCCCATCTATGGCACCCACGGTCACGATCACAGCGTGTTCCTTGGCAACGGTTCCGATTCGACTACTTTCTCCGATCCCCACTACTGGGCATCTATTCGCAACATGCGCAAGATGACCCAGGTCATGACCCGCGAACTTCAGCGTATCGACCCTGACAACGCCGCAGAATACAACCGCCGTTTCCTCGTGATCGACGCCCATCTTGACTCGCTTGACGAGGCCTTTGCCGACGCTCTCCGCAACGTCAAGCCCCGCACCTTCCTCGTGTGGCATCCTACGCTTGCCTACTTTGCCCGCGACTACGATCTCGAGCAGCTGGCAGTGTGTGACGATAACAAGGAGGTTTCCATCAACGCCCTGCGCGCAATCATGGACGAAGCCGTGGCCGACAGTGTCAAGGTATTCTTCGCCCAGGGTTATTGCACCGCCGGCCAGGCCGAGGCTATCCACGCAGGCACCAATACCCGCCGAGTCGACATTAACCTCACAGGCTACGATTGGGAAGACCAGTTTAAACTTATCGTAAATGAACTTTGCAAGTTATGAACGGAGTCTCGGCACCTGCTGCCACCATCCGCAGCCGGTGTCGGTGACTCTAAACATCACAGACAACCCGGTGATCGAGCTCTGTGACGTGACGTTCAACCGCGAAGGTCGTCCTATACTGAACGATGTGAATCTCCGTGTCAACCGCGGGGATTTCATTGCTATTACGGGGCCCAACGGCGGTGGCAAGACAACCCTGCTGCGTCTCATCTTGGGACTGCTCAAGCCCTCGACCGGATGCCTGCATTATCCCGAGGGACATCTTGCCACCGGCTACCTTCCCCAGAAAAACAGCATCGACGCCCACTTCCCCATTTCTGTCCGCGAGGTCATTGCCTCGGGATTGCTCGCGACCCGCAGTCTCGGCCGCGACGAGCGGGAATCGATGGTGGACAGCGCCCTGGAAATGGTGGAAATGACCGATCTTGCTTCGCGACCCATCGGACGCCTTTCCGGTGGTCAGCTGCAGCGTGCGCTCCTGGGACGCGCAATCGTTTCGCGCCCCGCGCTTCTTGTCCTCGACGAGCCCCTGAGCTATGTCGACAAGCATTTCGAGTCGCATATCTACCGCCTCATCGCGTCGATCGCACCTCATTGCACCACCCTGCTCGTGTCCCACGAGATGACCACTATAGCCGCGATGGCCAACCGTCATCTGATCGTGGACCGTCACCTCGAGGAGTGCGGAGCCGCGCGCCACATCGCCCTCACCACCTGCGAGGCCTGATCCCACGTGGATGAACCATCCCCCGTTCCCGCGCGTTCTTTCTAATAACAGACACTTAAAATTGCCCGTTATGAAAGATACCCACGATAGCACGGTGGACTTTGGCCCCGATACAATTAACGAATTCAAGGACTATACACCCGAGGACGCCCGTTTCATGCAGATGGCCGTCGACCTCTCTGTTGAAAACGTCGCAAACGGCGGCGGTCCTTTCGGTGCGGTTATCGTGCGCGATGGACAGGTCATCGCTACCGGCGTGAACCGGGTGACGGCTACAAACGATCCCACAGCCCATGCCGAGGTCTCGGCAATCCGCGCAGCCTGCAGCGCCGTGGGCAATTTCAAGCTCGACGGTTGCACGGTATATTCCTCCTGCGAGCCGTGCCCGATGTGTCTCAGCGCCCTCTATTGGGCCGGCGTAGACCGCATCTGCTACGGCAACACGAAGGACGACGCCAAGGCCGTCGGCTTTGACGATTCATTTATTTACGACCAGTTGGCACTCGCCCGCGAGCAGCGGTCAATCCGGTGTGACCACTTCATGAGGGCCTCGGCTCTCAAGGCTTTCCGCGCGTGGTCCGATAAGTCCGACAAGGTCGAATATTAATCCCTTTTTTAGATTACCTCGAGGTCGGCGTTAAGACGCTGGCGCACTACCTCGTACATCAGGACGCCCGCTGCAACGCTGACGTTCAGCGAACCTATGTGGCCGAACATCGGTATCGAAACCCGCTCGTCACACAGTGCCATCACTTCCGGCGAAATGCCCTTGTCCTCGGCGCCCATTACGAGGGCCGTCGGGCCGGTATAATCGGCAAGCGTGTAGTTGATGTTGGCTTTCTCGGAGACGGCAACGACCTTGAAGCCGCTGTCCTTGAGGAATTTTACTGCCGACGGTAGCGAGCGTTCACGACACACGGGAAGTGAATGGAGGGCGCCGGCCGATGTCTTGATGGCGTCGCCGCCAACCGATACAGAGCCACGCTCGGCAATCACGAGCGCGTTCACCCCGCAGCACTCGGCCGTGCGCGCGATGGCGCCGAAGTTGCGCACATCGGTGATGCCGTCGAGCACCACGATAAAGGGAAGCACCCCGTCGTCATAGAGCGTGCTCACCAGATTGCCCAGATTATGGTAGGTGACGGCCGACATCATCGCGATCGCGCCCTGATGATTCTTGCGGCAGATGCGGTTGAGGCGCTCGACAGGCACGCGCTGCGCAACGATGTGGTGCTCGCGCAGCAGCCCGAAAAGCTCCGAGGCAAGCTCGCCCTGCAGGTCCTTCTTGATGAAAAGTTTGTCAATCTGGCGGCCTTCCTTGATGGCCTCGATTATGGCACGCAGGCCGTAAATGTAATCTCCGGGTTCCATAGTGGGGTGGGGGTGTTACTGTTTGGTTTGTGAGAGCATCGAGTCGGCTGCGGCGATCGCTGCCGGGTCATTGGCGTTGCCGCCGAGCATCAGGGCGATTTCGTTGCGGCGTCCCTCGTCGTCGAGCAGGGTCACGAAGGTCTCGGTCGAATTGTCGGAGTCCCGCTTGAAGACCTTGAAATGCCTGTCGCCGCGGGCTGCGACGGCCGGGAGGTGAGTGATGGTGATGACCTGCATGTTACCGGCGATGTCGGCCATCATGTTGCCCATGCGGGCAGCCACGTCGCCCGAGACGCCCGTGTCTATCTCGTCAAAAATTATCGTCGGAAGATTGACGCTGCCAGCCAGGATGGATTTCAGCGCGAGCATCACTCGCGATATCTCGCCGCCCGAGGCTGTGGCGCCTATCGACTGGGGCTGCTGATTCTTGTTGAAGGCAAAGCGGAAGTCGACCGTGTCTCGCCCGTCGGCATTGAGCTTGTCGCTTTCGACATTAATATCCACAACTAAGTTGGACAGGCCCAGGGGCATCGCCCGCTCGCGGAGCTCGGCCGAGAGGCGGGCTGCAGCCGCGCGGCGCCGTTCCGAGATAACTGTGGCGACCTCTACGGCACGTTTCTTCAGTTCGCTTCCTTGTTTTTTGAGCATGCCGAGGATGTTGTCGGCGTCTTCGAGGGCCTGCAGGCGTCCAATCAGGGAGTCGCGGATTTCCACGAGCTCCAGAGCGGTCGACACGTTGTGGCGGGCCATCACCGCGTTGAGCCTGTCGAGCCGGCGGTCGATTTCTTCGAGCCGGGCGGGTGAGTCGCCTACGCTCTCGGCCAGCGATGATACCGACGTGGCTATATCGTCGACCTCGCCCATCACTGCCTCGAGACGCTCGGCCAGCGACGCCACTTCTTCCGATGCCTCCGATGCCTGCTGCAGCGAGGCAAGGGCGGCGTCGAGCAGCGTTCCGGCAGTCGTTTCGCCCCAGTTGAGCGCTTCCCCGGCCCCCGACAGGGCGCGGGCAATAGTTTCGGTGAGCGCCAGGCTTTCCCGGCGGTTCTCGAGTTCTTCTTCCTCGCCTTCAACGGGGTTGATGCGGTTGATCTCGTCGATCTGATATTTTACGAAGTCGGCGTCGGCGCGCGTGCGCTCGATTTCGGCGCGTGTGTCGGTAAAGCGTTTCAGCGCTTCGCGGAATTCCTTATATATAATGTGGTACTCGTCGAGCAGGGCGGCGTTGTCGGCAATGCTGTCGAGGACGCGCAGCTGAAAACCGGCGTCGGCAAGGAGCAGGTTCTTGTGTTGGGAATGGATGTCAACGAGCCGATCGGCGACCGCGGCCATCACCGGCAGCGTCACCGGGGTGTCGTTGATAAAGGCGCGTGAACGCCCCGAGGGCAGCAGCTCGCGGCGCATGATGCACCGGTCTCCGGCATCGTCGATATCGTTCTCGGCAAAAATCGGAGCCAGCGACTTGCGCGTCCCTTCGCTCAGGATAAACTCGGCCTCGACGACCGATTTCTCATCCGGCGACTTCACCGAGCGGTTCTCGACGCGGTTACCGCGCAGCAGCCCGAGGGCGCCGAGTATGATGGACTTTCCGGCACCGGTCTCGCCCGTGATGATGTTGAACCCGGGCCCGGGATTGATCGACAGGTCCCGGATGAGCGCATAATTGGTGATATTCAGTGAAGAAATCATTGTTGCTGTCCGTTTTTGATTTGAGTGAGCTGATTTTCCTCGGCCGGATATATGGGTTGCAGCAGTTTGTAGACCTTGGTGCGTTCCTCGGCGGGAGCTTTGGAATAGATGTTGACGAGCTCGCCGAGCTTGGCGTCCTTGAACATCGACAGGATCACCGACATGGGCTGTGTCGAGTAGACCGTGGCGATGGCGTCGAGCGATGTTGTCACCGTCGCGCGACCCTTGTCGACCGAGAGAGCCATCTGGTCAAGTCCCTGGCGGTGGTAGTCATAGAGCAGCTGCCT
Source organism: uncultured Bacteroides sp. (assembly GCA_964454365.1). GTDB lineage: Bacteria > Bacteroidota > Bacteroidia > Bacteroidales > Muribaculaceae > CAG-873. Next base: position 20,765 of record CAYVTB010000014.1, read on the forward strand.
GATGGCCTGCCCGTTCTTGCCCTCGGTGAAGGCCGAGAGGACGGCGCTGCGGTTCTTTGTGTCCTCGAATGCTTTCCAGCCTATCTCGCCCGACGACTGGGCCATCTGCACGATGGTCTTCAGGCGTTCCCAGAAGGGCTCGCCGCCCATCGGGGCGAAGGAGTCAAAGTCCACTGCCAAAATAAGATAGGCATAGAAATTGAGGATTGCCGTCAGCTGGCTTTCCATGTTGTTGACCGAGAAGACAAGCGGCTCGCCCTCGCGGTAGGAAAAATCAATCTTGGTGTCCTTGAAGTTTATCAGCGTCGTGGTGTAGCTGCTGTTGTAGACCGGGCGCGACGACTGCACCTGCAGGTCACCCTTCACCACGCCGTCATCCGAATATTCCTTAATAGTGAAGAACATGCGGCACTCGATTTTCTCGTTGGCGGCAAACTGGGCCGGCGTGAAAGTCGTCGTGTTCATATAGTCGCTCACGGCCTGCTGGAGCGTTTCAAAGACCGATTTATTGGTACCGCTCACCTGGTCGGTATTAAACTCAACCGTGCAGTTGAGTTCCTGGGCGTGAAGAGCCCCGGCACCTGCACCGGCGAGAACGGTTAATAGAATTGAGAGGAGAAAACGTTTCATTGTCAAATCTTTGATATGCAGTCCAGGATGTCGGCGGCAACGGCTCCCTTGGCCTTGAGGTCAAAAGCCTCGGCGGGGCGTCCGTCGGCATAGAGGACGGTGACTTTATTGGTATCCGTGGCAAAGCCCGCGCCTTTGTCGGCCAGGGAGTTGACCACGATCATGTCGAGATGCTTGCGGGCGAGTTTTTCGGCTCCGTGTCGCCTTGCGTCGTCGGTCTCCAGGGCAAACCCTGCCAGCACCTGCCCCGGCTTCTTTGCGTCGCCGAGAGTTGCGGCAATGTCGGGGTTCTGTACCACTTCGATAGCCTCGATGCCGTCGTGCTCGCGCTTGATCTTGGAACTGTGTTCCACTGCCGGGCGGTAGTCGGCCACGGCGGCGGCGAGAATGGCGATGTCGGCGTCCTTAAATGCTTCGGTGGTTGCCTCGAGCATCTCGCGGGCCGATTCCACATTAATAACTTCGATTCCGCTCTCGGCTTCGACACCCGGGACTGGACCGCTCACGAGCGTGACGCTGGCGCCGCGGCGGGCAGCCTCGGCCGCGATGGCATAACCCATCTTGCCGGTCGAGAAATTGCCGATGTAGCGCACCGGGTCAATGCGTTCGCGTGTAGGCCCGGCCGTTATCAGCACTTTCTTGCCCTTCAGGGGGCCTTCAGCGGCAAAGTAGGCGCGCAGCTCGGAGACGATCTCCTCGGGCTCGGCCATGCGGCCTTTGCCGGTGAGGTGACTGGCGAGCTCGCCCTCGGCGGGTTCGATGATGATGCAGCCGTGGCTGCGCAGGCGCGCGATATTGTCGGTAGTGGTGGGATGGGCCATCATGTCAAGGTCCATTGCCGGCGCCACGAAAACCTGTGCGCGGCACGACAGATAGCTCGTCACCAGCATGTTGTCGGCTACCCCGGTAGCCATCTTGGCTATCGTGCAGGCTGTTGCGGGAGCGACAACCATGGCGTCGGCCCAGAGGCCCAGCGACACATGGCTGTGCCACTCGCCGGTGTTGGCCGTGAAAAATTCCGTGATCACGCCCTTGCCGCTGAGGGTCGCCAGAGTCAGCGGCGTGATGAACTCGCGGGCTGCGGGAGTCATGATCACCTGTACCTCGGCGCCGGCTTTCACGAGCAGGCGCGTCAGGATAGCCGTCTTGTAGGCGGCGATGCCGCCCGTGACGCCGAGCACTATGTGCTTGCCGTTGAGGGGTTCTGTGAGACCGGTCATTTATTGAGGCTTAGTTTAATGCGTGTGAATGCTCGCTTGGTATCGGAGGCGAAGTCGCCCTTCTGCACCCAGTCGTAATATCCCGGGTCGCGGCGGAGTACCTCGGCCACGGGCTTGCCCTTGTATTTGCCGAAGTTGATTGTTTCCACGCCTTTCTCGTCGCGCACGATGCGGCCGGCCAGGTCCACGTTGTCGTTGATGGCCGAGAATTTTGATAGACCCTCGACGTCGGCGGGTAGGTCGGGATAATGCTCCATCTGGGCTAAGAGCACCTCGTAGGTCGCCAGGGTATCGGCCGTGGCGCCGTGGGCTCCCTCGAGCTCCTTGCCGCAGTAGAAGCGGTAGGCCGCCGTGAGAGTGCGCGGTTCCATCTTGTGGAAGATGTTCTGCACGTCGATGAAGTTGGCGCGGTGGAAGTCAAAGTCGACTCCCGCGCGGTGAAATTCCTCGTCGAGCAGCGGGATATCGAAGCGGTTGCTGTTGAAGCCGGCGATGTCACAGCCGCGCATGAGGTCGGCCAGCGAGTGGGCTACCTGGCGGAAGACAGGCTCGTTGGCTACGTCGCTGTCGGTGATGTGGTGGACTGCCGTGGCCTCGGCCGGGATGGGCATCTCGGGATTGATGCGGCGGGTCTTGACGATAGGCTTGTCTTCCTGTCCCGGCAAGATCTTGACCACAGAGATCTCCACGATGCGGTCCTTAAGAATATTTACGCCGGTGGTCTCCAGGTCGAAGAAGACCACCGGTCGGCGCAGGTTTAGTTTCATTATTTATATTAATCAGAAGCTGTCGACATTCATGGGCATCAGGAGCATCAGCAGGTCGGTGCCTTCGGGATTTTCCGAGGGACGGAACACGCCGGCGCGCGAGGGGTCCATGAGGTCGATGAAAACATCGTCGGTGGGCATCATCGACATGAATTCGATCAGGAACGGAGCGCTGAAGCCGATGATAAGCTCGGGACCGTTGTAGCCGCAGGGGACGGTCTCGCGGGCGATCGTGCCCATCGAGTTGTCCTCGCTCTTGATGAGTAGCTTGTCGGGGGTAATCTTGAATTTCTCGAGGCCGTAGCCGGGGTCGACAAATACTCCTACGCGACGCACGGCGTTGAGCATAGCCACGCGGTCAACCGTCAGGCGGAAAGGCATCGACGTCGGGATCACGCGCTCGTAGGGCGGGAAACGACCGTTCAGGAAGCTGCACTTGAGTGTCACGTCGCCACAGGTGATGACGGCGTTCTTGTTGTTCATCGTGATCTTCATTTCCTTGTCCTTGTCGAGAACGTTGCGGATCACCGTCGCAGGCTTCACGGGCAGGATGCAGTTGCCCGTCACGCCCGGCGCGCGACGCGAGTCGGTGTAGCGCACGAGCTTGTGGGTATCGGTTGCCACGAAGGTAATAACCTCGGGCTTGATGTCGAGATACACACCCTTCATCATCGGGCGGTAGTCGTCCGTGCCTACGGCAAAAATCGTATAATCGAGACCCTTGACAAAGGCTGCCGTGTCCATCGAGAACTCGATGGGCTCCGTCGAGTCGTCGGCCGACTTGAAGTCGGGATACTCGGCGCCGTCCAGGGCATTGAGCTTATATTCACCGCCGGCATATTTGATTTCCACTTCCAGGGTGTCGTCGTTGACATCGACGGTCAGTCCCTGGTCGGGAAGCTCCTTGAGCAGGTCGACCAGGCGACGAGCAGCGATGCAGAAACGGCGCGCACCCGTGGGCTCCGTGACCGGGACACGGGCGCTCAGAGAGTTTTCCAGGTCGCTGCCCGTGATGGTAAGGAACTCGCCCTCAACCTCCAGCAGGAAGTTATCGAGGATGCTCAGGGCATTCTTGGGGTTGATGACCTTGCTCACAGCCGACACGGCGGTATAGAAAGTCTTGCAGGGGATGTTAAAGCGCATAATTTTTCAGAGTATTTGTTTAATGGGCAAAGTTACAAATTTTTCCCGCCCCCTGCAAAAAAA
>CAYVTB010000015.1:0-24583 GCA_964454365.1 uncultured Bacteroides sp.
TGGCCTTCTTCACGAGGCCGCGAATCATGAGCTCGGCGGCGTTGAAGTCGGCGATGACACCCTTGCGCAGGGGGCGCACGGTGCGGATACCCTGGGGGTTCTTGCCTTCCATGAGGTGAGCTTCGGTACCCACGGCGATAAGCTTGTCGGTGCGGGTATCGAGGGCGACAATAGAGGGCTCGTTGATCACAATCTTGTCGTTGTGGATTATGATGGTATTGGCTGTACCAAGGTCAATTGCGATTTCCTTGGTGAGTGAAAACAGTCCCATTGTATTCTTGAGTTAAGAGTGAATAGTCGAATATTAGTGACGGAAGTGGCGGAAGCCTGTCATGGCCATCGTGATTCCGTTCTGACGGCAGTATTCAACCGAGTCGGTGTCGCGGATCGAGCCGCCTGGCTGAATCACAGCGGTGACACCGGCCTTGTGGGCGATTTCGACACAGTCGGCAAAGGGGAAGAAAGCGTCCGAGGCCATCACGGCACCCTCGGTCGAGAGGCCGGCGACAGCGGCTTTTTCAATTGCGTGGCGCAGGGCGTCGACGCGCGATGTCTGTCCTACACCGGCACCGAGCAGCATGCCGTCGCGGGCAATTACGATAGCGTTGCTCTTGCAGTGCTTCACGATCTTGTTGGCAAAGAGCATGTCTTCGACCATTGTTCCGGAGAGTTCGCCGGCCACGATTTTCAGATCCTCGGGGGTCTCGGTCTTGTGATCGCGCTGCTGCACGAGGTAACCGTTGAGGACAGTGCGCACGGTCGAGGGTGACACAGCGCAGGGCTTGCGACGGAGGATAATGCGGTTTTTCTTCTGGCAGAGGATTGCCATGGCATCTTCGCTGAAGCCGGGAGCGATAATTACCTCAAAGAAAATCTTGTCGATTTCAGCTGCGGCAGTGGCATCGACTTCGGCATTGGTCACGATAACGCCACCGAAAGCCGACACGGGGTCACCGGCAAGGGCATCTTTCCATGCCTCGACAAGAGTGCCGCGCACGGCCAGGCCACAGGCATTGTTATGTTTCAGGATGGCACAGGTGACTGCCGGGCCCTGGAATTCATTGACAAGGGAGACGGCAGCGTCGATATCCAGGAGGTTGTTGTAGCTGATTTCCTTACCGTGGAGCTGCTCGAACATAGCATCGAAGTCGCCGTAGAAGCGACCCTGCTGATGGGGATTCTCGCCGTAGCGGAGGTCCTTGGCACCGTTGGCGGTGAGACGCAGGGCGCGCGCGGCGGGCTCGGTCACGCAGGAGGCCATGTAATCAAAGATTGCCGAGTCATAACCCGACGAAACGGCGAAGGCTTCGCGGGCCAGCAGTGCACGTTCCTCCAGAGTTGTCTCGGCGCCGTGGCTGCGGATCATTCCGAGCAGCAGGCCGTACTGCTCCTTGGAAGCGACGATTGCCACGTCGGCAAAGTTCTTGGCGGCGGCACGGATGAGCGAGATACCGCCTATGTCGATTTTTTCGATTATTTCTTCGTGGGAAGCACCCGAAGCGACGGTCGCTTCAAAGGGATAAAGGTCGACAATCACCAGGTCGATGCCGGGAATACCGAGGGACTCCATGATCTCAACATCGTCGGCATTGTCGCGACGGCCCAGGATACCACCGAAAACCTTGGGGTGAAGGGTCTTTACACGTCCGCCGAGAATCGAGGGATAGCCGGTGAGATCTTCGACTGCCTCGCAGGGATAGCCGAGGCTTTCGATGAATGAACGTGTGCCGCCGGTCGAGATAAAGGTTACACCGGCAGCGTTAAGGCCTGCGAGAATTTCGTCGAGGCCATCCTTGTGATATACTGAAATCAATGCCTTGCGCATTGTCTTTGTTTGAGCCATTGCAATAGTGTTTATTAGTGGAATATTCGCTTTTGAAATGCAAAATTACAAAATTTCCGCGGCTTCCCACACATATATTTAACAAAATATATAAAAATATCTGAGCAAAACTTTTTTCTCAAAAAAATCGTATACTTACGGCGTTTTTTCATACCTTTGCGGGTATGAAACCGGAGATAAGACATCGCAGGCTTTATGCCTTTTATAACAGCAAAGTACTGAATCTGCTATATATGGCCGGAATTATTTCGCTGATGCAGATAGTTTACACCCGGCAGATGACTGTTCCCGTTATCTTTGCAGCCGCATTTTCCGTCCTGTTTATAGGATACTCCCTGTGGCTCTGGATCAAAAAGCCCGCGCAGATAGTCATCAACACCCTGATATCCGACTTTTCAGGCTGGTTCTCCCTTTATTACCTTGCGGTCGCGGCGTTCGATGCCGAATCCATCTGGTGGTACATTGCTCCGATAGCGGCTTTCATAATTTTGATATTGATTAACATGTTGCGCCCGCAGGATAAAATCTTCGTCATCTGTTAAAATACAGCAATGATAAATAATCAGGGGGTGCATCGCTCGATGCACCCCCTGTCTTTATCTTGGGTTTTCAGTATCAGTCAATCTGGATCACGAGATAGTTGGAAAGGCTCCAGAAAGCGACGGGGTCAAGGATACGGAGAACTTTCTGACCGTTCTCGTCGACGATACGGTACGAACCTTCGGGTTGATTGGTGAGGACCTTAGCCTTGTTGGTATGAAGTGCGATCGAGGTGAGAGTGCGCTTATCGGCGGTCACGAAGAAGCTCTGGTCAAAGTCGCCCTTGAGAAGCTTGGACTTGCGCAGGAAGCCTGTTTCAAGAATCTTGTGGGCCTTCAGTTCACCCTTGCTTGCAGCAACATAGTAGCAGGTGTTGAGTTCGTTGGTCACGTCAACAGCTTCCTGCTGGGCGATGTTGCGCTCGTCGGTCACGGTAGCTACAGTTGAATTGAGCGAATCAACCGCTGTGGTGAGTGTACCGATGCGGGTCTGAGCGTCGGCAAGATTTGCGCGCAGAGTTTCGATCTCGGCAGCCTGAGAATCGATCTGACCGCGGAGGGTCTCTATCGTGGTCTGGAGATTTTTATTGTTGAGGTTGGATTTCTTGAGACGTGCCTCGAGATCGGCGAGCTGCTCGCGACGCTGCTGCAGGGTTGCCTGTATTGCGGCGATGTCCGCCTCGATCTGTTCACGCTGGCTGGCTGTCTCGCCCGAGATACCGTTGGAGACGGTGAGGATATTCTCGAGACGCTTGATCTGGTCCATGCCGGTTGAAATCTCGTTAACAAGAGAAAGCAGCTGATCACGGTCATTTACTGCCGTAGCAAGTTCCTGACGGGTAGCATCCTGAAGAGCCTGCTGGCGGGCTGCTTCATCTTCCGCGGCCTTGTCCTTGCAGGAAACAAGCATCGACGCGGTAACCAATAGCATAAGAAGTTTTTTCATTTCAGTGAGGGGTGTTGGATGAGTATTGAAATTATTATATCTGTTCTTTATACTTGTTGCGGTGCACCTTCTGCTGTTCCTCGGGTTTTCCGCCTACAACTATAACAATTTCTCCGCGCGGATTGTTCCGGGAAAAATAATCGACGAGCTCGGCGAGGGTTCCGCGCACGGTCGTTTCGTGAATCTTGGAAATCTCCCTTGAAACCGATGCGGGGCGATCGGGACCGCAGGCAGCCGCCAGTTCGGTGAGCGTCTTGACAAGTCTCAGCGGCGACTCATAGATGATAAACGTGCGCTCGTCGGCAGCCAGGATAGCCAGGCGCGTGGCACGTCCCTTTTTGGGCGGCAGGAAACCCTCAAAAACAAATCGGTCGCAGGGCAGCCCTGAGGAAACCAGCGCCGGAACAAAAGCCGTCGGGCCCGGCAGAGTTGAAACCTCGACTCCCAGGCGCCTGCACTCGCGGGAGAGCATGAAACCGGGGTCGCTGATTCCGGGCGTCCCGGCATCAGATACCAGGGCCACGTTCTCGCCGGCAGCAATCCGTGCCGCAAGCGCCTCGCAGGTGGCGTGCTCGTTGAACTTGTGATGGCTCGCCATAGGCGTTTCGACGCCGCAGTGCTTCATGAGCACGGCGCTCGTGCGAGTATCCTCTGCAAGGATAAGGTCTACGCTGCGCAGGATCTCGATCGCGCGCGGACTCATGTCGCCGAGATTCCCCACGGGCGTCGGCACCACATACAGTTTGCCCGCCATCGTGTCAGCGACCGGTGAAATAGTTGGCTATAAAAGCCTGAAATTCTTTCACGGCCGGGTCGTTGCGATCCCAGGCGAGGTCATCGTAGAGATATTCCTCGGCTTCCTGCAGGGAGTGCATGGCGGCAAGCAGGTCGAGCGTGCCGTTGAAATCCTCGTCGCTGCCGTGGAAAAGCTCGCGCTTGAACAGGAAGCGGTCGTTGATCGTGAGATTGCGGCGGATATCGGGAGCCTGTGACTCTTCATGTGCCACGGCAACTGCGCCGGCGTCGCTTTCGACAATGGGCGCTCCCGCAGGAATCTTGAATTCCGAAGGCTCCACGCCGGGATCTTCCTCGCCTGCGATGGCTTCGTCGTCCTTGACATCGGTCGCCTGCTCTTCTTTCTTGAGACCGTACCCGGCAAAAGCACGGGAGAAGGCCTCATATTTATCCTGTACCATAGCGAGGGCCTCGTCGGTGGGACGGTCGCGCAACACGCGCAGGGCGCCCTCGAGCTCGATATTGAGATTAATGAGTTGATCTACAGTAGTCATATTAATAAGTATTTTTCAGAGGTTATCAATTGAATGTCTCGAGCAGGAACTTTTCGACACGGCCTTTCACTGCCGAGCGAGGCCCGAAAAAGCCATTTATCATAATTACGATAATGTGAGTCGGGCGGCCGTCGGCATCGAGGCGATAGCCGGCGTAGGTCTGCACGGAGCTGATGCTGCCGGTCTTCATGGCTATGCGGCCCTTGAGGGTGGTCTTGTCGCCAAAACCCTTCATAGTGCCGTCAATGCCCGCCACGGGAAAGAAGTCGACGTAGGTGTCGGCCACCGGCGACTTGAGCATCGATTCGAGCAGGCCGCCGAGGAAGCGTGGCGAGAAGCGGTTGGCACGGGTCAGGCCGCTGCCGTCGTTGATCACCGTGCGCGATGTCATCAGCCCGCGGCCTTTCCACAGGTCGCGCTCGGCCTTGATGCAGTCTTCACGGGAGCCGCCCGGGTCAAGCACTCTGAGCATGCCCTCGGCAAAGAGGTTGTCGCTGCGCTTCATCAGATTGCGGCAGATCTCAGCTGCTGTCGGCGACTGATGGCTGTAGACCTTTACAACGGCTTCATGGGGGCGCGAAGTCACGGCTTTATCACCGATCTTGATTCCTGCGCCGCGCAGTTTCGATGCCAGGACAGTCACATAGGTTGCCGCGGGGTCAGGATTGGTGGTGTTAATGCTCCAGTCTTTTTTACGGCGGGTGGACGCGTTGGCCCACACGGTCAAGTTATCCGAATTGATGCCGCGCAGCTGGTCATTGCGGTCGCCGGGCGAGGGCAGGAGGGTGATTTTCAGGTCGCTCGGGGGATTGGTCGTGCCCTTTGCAGGGAAGGCCTTCACATAATTGCCCCGGTAGTTGAAGCCGTAGAGACCGGCGCCATAGGGCCATGCGATATCCTCGCACTCCCATGTCGGCACCGGGCCCGGGTCTCTCATTGTCTCGACGATTATCACCGTGCCGGTGATTTCCTTGATACCGAGCCGCTGAACGCCGGCAATAATCGAGTCGGTAAACGACACGGTCGACTTGAACTCGCCGCTGCCTATCGTCGGGTCGCCGCAGGAATTGATTATGAGGTCACCTTCCCAGCGCGAACGGTCAGAACCCGAGCGCCGACCGGCAAGAGTGATATCGGTTGTAAAACGGTAGTCGGGGCCAACGGTGAGCATGGCCGATGCCGAGGTGACAATCTTGGTCACGCTGGCGGGTGTCAGCGCCAGCGAAGCATTGTGGTCGACAAGGACCTGCCCCGTGGAAAGATCCTTGATATAGATTCCCACAGTCGTCGCGTCGCCGTCGTCAAGGCCCAGGATATTGTTATTGTCGGGACGGGCGGCCTGGACCGACAGAGCCACGGCGGCTGCAAGCACAAATCCCTTTAAAAAGAAGTGTTTCATATTCATTTTACGGATAAAAGCACCCCGGGGGTGTCTCGTGACTGCAAATTTAACAAATAATGATTGTTTAAAGGTCATTTATCCCGGAAAAAATAAATAATTATTACTACCTTTGCAGGCTGCATAACGCGCTTAACACCCGCCGGATGGTACTCAAGACTCGTGAGAAACTGATAGAAGTGGCCCGCCAGCTTTTTGCCCACAAGGGCGTGGCCAAGACGACGATGAACGACATCGCCAACGCCTCGGAAAAGGGACGGCGCACGATCTATACCTATTTCCGCAACAAGAAGGAAATCTATGCGGCCGTTCTCGAGACCGAGAGCGAGACGATGGTGGCAGCCCTGCGCGAAGTTGCCGGAGGCCACGGTACTCCCGGCGAGCGACTGGCGGCTCTGATACGCTTCCGCATCGAGCACAACACCGTCCAGAGCATGTCGTCCCTGCGTTCATGGCTGAAACTCGAGCCGCGTCGCGCCGAGCGCATCAATCACATCGTCACCGAAAAGAACAAACAGATTATCCGCAACCTGCTCGACGAGGGCTGCGCCGCCGGCGAGTTCAGGCCCGAGCGCTGCGCCCTGCTTCAGGACTTCCTCGAAGAATGTATCACCCGGCTCTACATCAACCGCGCCGATGCCGCCAATCCCGAGCGCGGGCGGCAGGCTATCGAGAACTTTATCCGGTTTATCATAACCGACATCTCGGTCACCAACGACAGATGACCGCCGGGATGGCACGGTTTTTGCACCTCTCCTCAACATGAAAGTTACCGACGTAAAAAGATTCCGCAACAATATTGCCATCAAGCTCAACGAGGGTCGCCTGCACGATGCTTTCCACGACATGCGCTCGTTCAGCGAAGGGGCTATGACTTTTGAAATTACAACCGACATAGACCGGCTCGAAAACAACTACCGCGCGATGCTCGGTTATCTCGCCGGGGGCGCTTCCGATCCGGGACGCGACGAGGTCTACAACTCCATAGTGGCTGAAGCGCGCGCCATTGCCGACACGATGGCACGACGTGCCATGCTCCCCGAGGGCGAGACACTCTACTTCGGCACGGCCCGCACTATTGCCGCCCGTCCCGGCCAGACACCCCGCGCCGCCGTCGACGAGCTGCGCGCCGAGCTGCGCCGTCTCGACATCGACCTTGAATCGCTCGGCGATTCCCGCCGCAGTGTCCGCGCCGAGCAGATCGCCGTCGAACTTTTCAACCGCCTCTGGACAACCCATCCTCTTACAGCCGACGACCTCGGCGCCACCCGCGAATTCATCATCGACAACACCCTGCCGCTCCCGCCCCGCGCCCTGGCAACTACAGCATTAGCCGCCGGCGCGCTGGAGTTCTACGACTCGCGCCGAGCCGAGGCACTGCTGAACATCTACATGGACACCACGGCGACCGACGACGTGATAGCCCTCAGGGCGCTGACAGGATTTTTCCTCATCATGTTCCGCTACCGCCGGCGCCCGCTCCCACGCTCGCTTGCCGACACCCTGGCTGCTGCCCGCGAGACAGCGACCTGGCCCGGCGACCTGCGCACGGCCGCCATCGAGTTCATGCGCACCCGCGACACCGAGCGTATCACCGAGCAACTCTCCAAGGACATCATCCCTACCCTCTCCAAGCTCGCCCCCGAAATGACCGAGCGACTCGGCGACGGCGAGCTCGACATCCAGAGCATGGCCGAGGGCGAGAACCCCGACTGGGACGATATGCTCAAGAAAGACGGCCTCGGCGACAAGCTCCGCGAGATTTCGGAACTGCAGGCCGACGGCGGCGATGTTTACATGTCGTCCTTCGGCGCGCTGAAGCACTTCCCGTTCTTCCGCGAGATGGCCAACTGGTTCCTGCCCTTCACGACCTCCCACAGTGACGTTGCGTCGGCCGACAATGCCGGCGGCTCACTCTCGGCCACTCTTCAGCGCCTGCCGTTCCTCTGCGACAACGATAAATTCTCCGTGATGATGGCGATGGCTATCGCCCCCTCGGCCCAGCGCGAGGCTGCCACGCGGGCAATGGAATCACAGCAGGGAGCCATGCACGACATGCTCTCGGAAATCGAGAAAGCCGACAGCAAGACGCGCCGCAAGAACATCGTTAACAACTATCTGCGCGATCTCTACCGATTCTATAACCTGTTCCGCCGCAAAGGGGAATTCTTCAATCCCTTTGCCCGCGGCATCGACCTGATGGCCATTGACGCTCTCAGCGAGGGCTACAACGACATCGAGACCCTGACTGTTATCGCCGAGTTCAACCTCAAACATAAATTCCACGAGGAAGCGGCCGCCCTTTTAAAGAAAATCGACCTTCTCACGGAGCCCGACGCCTCCCGCGCCCAGAAAATCGGCTTCTGCCTCGAGAAACTCGGGCGCCATGCCGAGGCTATATCTTTCTACGAGGAAGCGGAGATGCTTGGGGGCGACAGCGCCTGGCTGCTCGAGCACATGGCCCGCACCTACCGCCGCCTGGGCCAACCCCGCAAGGCCATCGAGACCTTCAAGAAACTCGAGGCCGTGGCACCCGAGAATTTCAGCGCCACGGTTGCCATGGGAAATGCTTTCCTGGAGGCACGCCGCCCGGCCGAGGCCGAGGCCCGTTTCCACAAGGCACTCTACCTGTCGCCCGAAAGCAACAATGCACGCCGCGGCCTTGCCTGGTCCCAATTCCTTCAGCGCAAGTTTGACGCCGCCGCCGAGAACTACAACAAGCTGCTCGCGTCGTCGCCCGGTGCAGAAGACTACCTCAATGCGGGCCACACCGCACGCGGAGCCGGAAACATGCGCGAGGCGATCAACTACTATGTCCTCTCGATGGAGAGCGCCGGCAAGGACATCGACGGCCTTGAAGCCGATCTTATGACCGACAGTCCCTGGCTTGCCGAGGCCGGCATCACCACCGACGATGACAAGCTCATCATCGAAGCTATCCTCTACATGAAGAAATAAACAATCACATTATATCATGGTTATACAACGCATCCAAACACTCATGCTGCTCATCGCAGCCGTCCTGATGGCCGTCTTCTTCTTCACCCCCTACGGCCTCGCCGCCGGAGAGCCGGCCACTCCCATTTTCGTCAAGGAAGCCCCCGTGCTGCTCACGCTCAATATCGTGGTAGCCGTCCTGCTTCTCATCATCATCTTCATGTACCGTAATCTCAAGCAGCAGATGCGCATGACGCTGCTGGCCGTGGCCCTGATCTGCGTGACCGGCGTCACCTCGCTCTTCATCCTCGGCCATGCCTATGACGATGCCTCTCCCGTCCTTTTAGGCGGCGTAGGTATCCTGGTACTGGCGGCGCTCTTCACCCTGCTCGCCTACCGCGGAATGCGTCACGATCATAAACTCCTCCGCTCAGCCGACCGCCTACGCTAACGATCATAACCCGCATATAACGAATAAGCCCCGCAATCAGCGGGGCTTATTCGTTATATGTTACTCGGCTTCGCGGAGGAATTTGCCGGTGATGCTCGCGGGATTGGCAGCTATTTGTTCGGGAGTGCCGGTTGCGACGATCTCGCCGCCGCCCTCGCCACCTTCCGGGCCAAGGTCGATTACATGATCGGCACAGCGTATCACGCTGATGTTGTGCTCGATGATCACGAGTGAATGACCCTTGGCTATGAGACGGTCAAACGACTTGAGCAACACATTAATGTCATGGAAATGCAGGCCGGTCGTCGGTTCGTCGAAGATAAACATCGTAGGCTTGGCGCGGTCGTCGGCAAGGAAAGACGCCAGTTTCACGCGCTGATTCTCGCCGCCCGAGAGGGTCGACGACGGCTGCCCGAGTTTGATATAGCCGAGGCCTACGTCGCTCAAGGGCCTGAGGCGCTTGACAATGCGGCGCTCAACGGCGCTCTCGCCCTGCGAGAAGAACTCGATTGCACCGTCGACAGTCATGTCGAGAATATCGTTGATATTTTTCCCGCGGTACTGCACCTCGAGGACGTCGCGCTTGAAACGCTTTCCGCCGCAGGCCTCGCAGGGCACTGTCACGTCGGCCAGGAATTGCATGGGAATGGTGATGAAGCCCTCGCCCTTGCATTCCTCGCAGCGGCCACCCTCGGTGTTGAACGAGAAATAGCCGGCCGTGATACCCATCTGGCGGGCGCTCTGCTGCGACGCCATCAGCTCGCGGATTTCGTCGTAGGCCTTCAGATAGGTGGCGGCATTGGAACGCGAGGAACGGCCGATAGGATTCTGGTCCACGAATACCACGTCGCCCAGAGAGCCGAGGCTGCCACCGAGGGCGCCATGGGCTCCGGGAGCGTCGGTATTGATTTCAAAATGCCGCGCCAGCGCGCGATAGAGAATATTGCCTACAAGGGTCGACTTGCCCGAGCCGCTCACGCCCGTGACGACCGTCAGCACGCCCAGGGGGAACCGCGCCGTGACATCCTTGAGATTGTGCTCCGTGGCGTGGCTGATTTCAATATAGTCCTTCCAGGGGCGGCGAGTGGCCGGGGGCGTGATCTTTTTCTTGCAGGTCAGGTAATCGGCGGTATAGGAGCGCTTGGCGCCGGACAGCTTGTCGAGCGGACCCGCAAAAACGATTTCGCCGCCGAGACGGCCGGCGTCGGGTCCCACATCTACGAGCATATCGGCCGAGCGCATGATTTCCTCGTCGTGCTCAACCACGACAACCGTGTTGCCCAGGTCGCGCAGCTTGCACAGGACTCCGATCAAGCGCTCAGTGTCGCGCGGATGAAGTCCTATCGAAGGCTCGTCGAGAATATATAGCGACCCCACGAGGCTGCTGCCGAGCGACGTCGCCAGGTTGATGCGCTGGCTCTCGCCGCCCGAGAGACTGTTGCTCAGGCGATCAAGCGTCAGATAGCCGAGTCCCACCTCCACGAGATAACTCAGGCGGTTGTTGATTTCGGTCATCAGGCGACCGGCGATCTTCGTATCGTGTTCGTCAAAAGTGAGCTCGGAAAACCACCGCTGCAAGTCAGCCACAGGCATCGTGACGAGGCGGTCAATCGTGACGCCGCCCACGCGCACGTTGAGCGCGTCGGGCCGCAGGCGCGAACCGTGACAGGCCGGGCAAAGGGTCTTGCCCCTGAACCGCGCGTACATCACGCGATATTGTATCTTGTGGCGCTGGGTCTCCATCCAATTGAAAAAGCCGTCGATGCCCACCCAGGCATCCTTCCCGTGCCACAGGATATCCTTCTCGGCCTGTGTCAGACGATTGTAGGGCCGGTGGATAGGGAAACCGAGCTTGTCGGCATGCCTGATGAACTCGCGCTTCCAGTCGCTCATCGTCGGGCCGCGCCACGGCGCAATCGCATCGTCATAGACCGTGAGCGTCTTGTCGGGAACCACTAAGTTCTCGTCGATGCCCAGTGCCTTGCCAAATCCTTCACACACCGGGCAGGCGCCATAAGGATTATTGAAGTTGAACATCTGCTCGGAAGGCTCGACAAACGTGAGCCCGTCGGCCTCGAATCGCTTGGAAAAATCGTGACGCACCACGCCGTCCTCGGTAAACACAAGCAGGGCGGCGCGGTCGCCACCCTCGTAGAACGCCGACTCGGCCGACTCGGCCAGGCGCGAGAGCTCGTCGCCGGCATGGGCTACCGCCAGGCGGTCGACAAGCACGTCGAGCGAGCGTGCATCTTTCAGCCGCGGATCGGTCGCCGCTGCCGCGAGATCTACAAAGCCGTTATCTATCACCACTCGGGTAAAGCCCTCCTTATCGAGGATATCGAGCTGCTGAGCCGGGTCGCGACCCTCGGGAATATCCACAGGTGCCACCACTGCCAGACGAGTCCCCTCGGGATAGGAAGTGGCGGCCGCCACGACGTCCTCGATCGTGTGTTTGCGCACCTCCTGTCCCGACACGGGCGAGAATGTCTTGCCCACTCGGCCATAAAGGAGGCGGATGTAGTCGTAAATCTCCGTCGAAGTCCCCACGGTCGAACGCGGGTTGCGCGTGTTGACCTTCTGCTCGATAGCCACCGCCGGCGGCAGCCCGCGGATGAAGTCACACTCCGGCTTGGTCATCTTGCCCAGAAACTGACGGGCGTAGGCCGAGAGGCTCTCCACATAGCGGCGCCGTCCCTCGGCATATAGTGTATCAAAGGCAAGCGACGACTTGCCCGAGCCCGAGAGGCCCGAGAAGACGATAAACTTGCCTCGCGGCAGGGTGAGGTCGATATTCTTCAGGTTGTTGACCCGCGCCCCTTTTATAACTATGTTCTTTTCTACCATAAGATACAAAGTTACAAAAAATCCGCCGCTCCACCTCCACCATTAAGTATTTTTATATCCCCCTAAGCTTTTTATAGTTTGTGACTCTCACGACTCAGAATGGGCCGTATTTAAAATAGACTTAACACTTAGCACAATATATTTGCTAACGCAGTGATTAATAATAAGCTTTCTAACACAAACAGAAACTTGTAGGACACTACCAACCTTGTAAAAACATGATTAATAAACAAGCAAAACAAAAATACCTAAAGAAATCATCAAGAATCAAAATGGCTAATTTTAATGATGAGCGTAGCTATATAATATTGTTATAAACGCGATTAATAACAAACTTTCTATTACAAATAAAAACTTATGTGATACATATAATTTTGTAACGACATGATTAATAAACATACATGGCAAAAATATCATTACCCAAAGCTGCCCTGCTGCGTCCGGTTTTGCAAAATAAAGAAAATATGTAGAAATAAAAAGCAGTAGAGAGCTCATTACGCATAACCATGTATAAGCTTTGATTTGACCTTTATATTTCTTTATGAAAGTCTCAAAAATTACCTTAAAATTCGTTCCCTGATATAACATGAATAACTAATTATACTAAAGAATATTGTCATTAAAAGAAGAACTTCAATAATAATTAAGTTCTTTTGCGGTATGAATCGTTTCACAAGCAAATGATTTATAATAACAAAAAGGCAAAATACAACTGTTACCGAGATTATTGTACCAATCAGCTCTCTTGTTTTAAACATTTCATAAGAAGTCAGATACAATGATAGCAGGTAGATAAAGTATATCCACAAATAGCTACCTACTCTTCCAAGAATCCTTGTTGCTTTTCTCATTTACGTTCCTGAATATTAATAATTTTCTTTCCTTATTACTCTTCCTCCGGGATTACTCCTTTTAATTGCTTCATAAGCCTCCTAACTATACCTTTTTCATCTTGAGCCGATTTGTTGCCTCAAATTTATTAGTAATACATGGTATTTTCGCAAAGATACATATTATTCTGATACAAGATTCATTCTTTGCGAAAAAATGCCAATAAAAAGAGAGCCGCTGTTGAACTCAATAAAACAAGTAAACATTTCTCCCTCACTCGTACCACATTCAAAAAGAGCGGATTTACCACAGGTAATAATAGAATTTTTCCAATCCCATAAAATCATTTACTTTATAGTTTAAAAGGTTATCTCCGTCGAACTCAAATTTAACCTCATAAAATCTATCATCGGTAAATGGCATCGTTTCAACGGTGCTATATTCCACACTCCTATTATCGCCATTGTCTCGCTTTATAAAACAATCAGGCGTGTCCGAGTAAATTTCAAAAGTCACACCGTCCAAGATAGTATAATACCGGTACTTATATTTAGAAACCAGTTTTTTACGATCGTTTGGCTGCTCATTTTCATCAATCCTGTGGTAGGTGACATTCACACTAATATTATCCCTTCCAACTCTTTCACAAGTAATATATGTGTAATAATCACCAATTTGATTAATAGGGGCCGAAATCACAGGAATATATTTATTTATAAGAAATTCCTTGAGCGAGTCGTTGACAATTTCACATGAAGATAAAGATGTCATCGCTACATTCTTATTCTGAACTCGACGATTTCCTCTTTTCGCATACCCCATGTGATCATGCACCTCTTGATCAATCAGAATGCCATCTCTAAATATAAGCTTAACATCAAAGCGTTTTCCACCTGTAGGCACCAATCTCCTTTTTCCCTTAATGTAATTTACAATCAGACTATCCCCTGAAATCGGCTTTATAAAACTCTCAGGAATTTCGGAAAACGTGTAAAGTTCAAAAGTAATGCCATCAATCACAGTGTACAATTTATTCTTCGGGAAGCTTGCGTGAGACCTACGATGGAATAAGACCCTTTCCGGCGGAAGGTTAAGGCAAAATAGAGAAACGTTAATTTTATCTTCAGAATTAGATTTTGAACTATACAATTCTCCATAAAAGTATAAGTTACTATCTACTTGATTGTTGTTGCGTTTCAAAACCTCAGGAATAAATTTGTTTTGAATATATTCCTTCAACTGCTCATTGACAATTTCACACGGCTGTAAAGTCATTTCGGATAAATCCGCAACCTGCGCATAAGAACTATTACACGCCACTATAAGGCAAACCGCATATATCCATATTTTAATAAGCTTCCTCATTACAATACCTTTTTTCATCTTGAGCCGACATGTCGCCTCAAATTTATCAGTAATTCATAGTATTTTCGCAAAGATACATATTATTCTGATACAAAATTCATTCTTTGCGAAAAATGCTTTAAAAAATTGAGAGCCGGGCTCCGCGGGGAGTCCGGCTCTCGGATGTCGGTTAAGTTAACCGGGAAGTTTTACTTGATGATGACCTTGGTGGCCTCGGTGCCCTGGAGGCGAACGTAGATGCCGGGGGTGAGACGGTTGGCGTCTACGAGACGACCGTTGAGATCATAGAAGCGGGCGGGACCCTCGGCTGCGTCGACCGTGATGTCGGCCACGCCGTCGGCTTCAGAGGTTGTGAAGCGCGAGAGGCGGTTGCCGCGGAGGGCGAGGATAGCGAAGTCGGCTGAGGTGACATTGCCTTCAGCATCGGTTGTAACCATGGGATAACCGGTGGTGAGGGTGCGCTCTTCGCCGGCGGTGAGGGTGCCACCGTTGAGGGCGATTTCAGTAGCTGCACCGATACCGCGGGAGATGTTGTAGAGCTTAACACCGGCAGCGTCGGCCATAGTCATGGCGATGCCGTCACCAAACTTGAAGAAGCCGGCGGAAACGGTGTTGTAACCGAGAGTCTTTACAGTCTCGCTGATGGCGGGAACGCTGGTCTTGTGCGCGAATTCATATTCGCGGACACCGTGGTTGGTGCTCTCGCCATGGAGCAGCAGCATGTGGCGGTTGTTGGGCGAGAGAGTGTAGTTGAACACGCCGCCTTCAAAGTCGGTTGCCGAGGGGCCGCTGGGACGATAGACCGAGGGCTCGCCCATCACACCGTCGGTGACGGGGAAGACGCTGATGCGCAGAACTGCGCTGCGGTTGGTATCGACAGTCGAGAGGGCGATTTCGCCTTCGTCGAGGTTGCCGCGGAATACAAAGGTATCACCGGCGTAGGAACGGTACCACTCGCCTGAGTGCTGGGTTGCAAACCAGGGCTTGGCAGGGGCCACGGGAACACCGTCGGCATTGTTATCCCAGAGGTAGAAGTTGATAGTACCACGCTCGTCGCCGCTCTGTACATACTTATCAGAGTGTTGGTTCTTGCTCTTGGAAACGCCCACGAGGACGCCGGCACCGGTTACCTGGATGTCGGCGAGGCGCTGCATGCCGCCTTCGAGGGATGAGTCGTCGAGAACAGAAAGAACGGTGCCGCTGTAAGCGTCGAGAACGACTACGACAGCGCTTTCATCTTCGTGACGGCCAAGGATGTAGCAGAGACCCTTGTTCCAGATGATACGCTCGGGAGCTGCACCGGCGAGCTGAGGAATCTCAACGTCGGTGTAGGCGTTCAGCAGGTCATAGTTTTCTGCGAGGTTCATGCCGGTCGGAACAATGTCGGGATAGTTAAGTTCCTCGCCGGGACGGCCGTAGTAGAAGGCGTCGGTGAGATAGCACTTGGGATAGCTGGTCACGCCGGCCTCGACGGTTACGTCAACGGGATCGGCTTCGAGGTAATCAGGGTGCTCGAAAGTAACCTGGTAGGTGCCGGGCTCGAGGTCAAAGAATACAAATGCGCCGTTGTAGAAATTGTCGGTGACATATTCCTTGATCTTCTCGCCGTCTTTCCACAGATAGACCTTGCACTCGTTGATGGGCTTGAGGATATCGTCGGAATTGGGCTGCGAGATGTAGAGCTCGTGGGAGAACGAGGTGTGGGCATCGCGCACGATACCGTAGATTTCACCGGTAGATTCCATTTCAGCGGGGGTACCGA
This sequence comes from uncultured Bacteroides sp., assembly GCA_964454365.1. Classification (GTDB taxonomy): domain Bacteria; phylum Bacteroidota; class Bacteroidia; order Bacteroidales; family Muribaculaceae; genus CAG-873. The sequence goes on from CAYVTB010000015.1 coordinate 16,207, forward strand.
GCTCAAAGTAGGCTGCGACGCCGCGGGCATACTGGTAGCCTTCGATCATGTCCACGTCCCAGTTCATGGCACGGTGGGTGGCAGGAGTATAGGTGTGGAAGAAACCTTCAACGAGGTAGCCGGGGCAGCCGTGCTTGAGCACGCCGAGGTAACCGTAGTAGCCAAGCGAGTTGTAAGAACCCTTACCTTTACCCATGAAGTCAACGTCGCCGTTGATATAGGTGTAGTCCTCGCTCCACGAGGCATGCTCGTTGGCAAAGGAGAAGTTTGAGGTTATTTCAGCCATTTCGTATGAACCAATGACTGCCTGGTTTTCCCTGCCGTTCTTGCCACGGTACATGAACAGGTGATAGTTCACGTTGTTGGTGCTGGCGGCGTTGGAGTGAATCGAGATGAACTGGTCAAATTCGTTTTCTTCGACCTCGGTAGCGATCACGAGGAGGTTACGGTTATACTGCTCATAGTTGGGCGATTTCGTCGTATTTTCTTCTTCGTAGGGGCCGTTCTTCACACGGCTCATCACGAGGTTCTGGTCGAGATCCTTGGCTGCGCCGATTTCCCAGCGCTCGCCTTCCTGGTTCCAGGTGCGATCAAAGGGGAAGCCCATCTGGATGAGTTTCTCAAGAACGCCGAAGCCCTTGATAAGGTCGGTGTTGGACTCGAAGAAGCTGGTGGTATCGGTGCCTCTTGATTCATATTCACCCTTGCCAATTACCTGCATGGGACGGTCATTGCCGGTCCATGAACCGTGACCGGGATTGATATAGATGCGGAGGTCGTCGACGCTCTGCGCTGATGCGGCGGTGCCCATAAGCACTAACGCCGAAGCTAATAACTTAAAATTCATAGCGATAGGTGATTACGGGTTATTACTTAAGTGTCATGATGTAAAGCTCGCCTTCGTCGGTGGTGAAGGTAACGGTCTTGCCGTCGGGGGTAGCCGAGGGATTGATGGCGATCATGGTCTCGGGAGTGAGGTTCTGGATGTTGCCGTTGAGGTCGGCGGCTACGATAACGCCGTCGGTGAGTACATGGCCGTCGTCGTGGTTGAGCGTGCCGACAACCTTTTCATTGCCGAGCCAGTAGGGGGCGTGGAAGTAACCGACCTTAGTCGCATTGCTGCCGTCGAGGTCACATACGAAGCAACCCTTGCCTTCGCAGTAGTAGAGGATCTTCTGACCGTCGGGCGAGAGGCTGGGCCACAGATAGCTGCCGCGACCCTGGGGATCGATATAGCTGCTGGTGCCGTCGGGCATGGTCACTTCGAGGTGACCGTGATAGATACCGACAACTGCTGTAGCAGCGCCGGCCTTGCTGCCACGCAGGGCGCGGGCATTGAAGCGACCCTGGGCGTTAACCGAGAGCACGCCGGCTTCAGAAACGTTGAAGCGGGCATTACGGCGGGCGGGCTCAGCAATTACGCTCTTGCGGCCGTCGGTGAGGTCAACCGAGGCCAGCGAATAGTAGCGGCGACCGCCATCGCGCACTTCATAGCTGTTGAATACGATTGCAGAGGCATCGGGCGAGAAAGCCAGGTGAAGGGCCGAGCCATTGTCGGTTACCTGTTTTACGGAGCCTGTGCGCAGGTCTACGCGTGTGAGCGAGTTGTCCTCAAAGTTGGACACGATGGCAAAGCTGCCGTCGGGGCTTACGCGCGAAATATTCACCTGCATGTCAGCTTGAAGAGGCACCTTGGTAATTGACTGTACCTCAACAACCTGTGCACCTGCAAGCAGAGTTGCTGCTCCAAGTGCCAGTGTAAGTAAAGATTTCTTCATGGTGATATTTGATGGTGATTAAATAGGTTTTATAGTAATTTCGTGTCAAAGTTACACATAAATTATTACCATCACAAATATTTTAACCAAAAAAACCTCTAAAATCCGGGCCTTGTCCGCAAAATCAGAGTGCCTTTATTGCCTCGATAACCAGCGCCGGTTCATAGCCGCGCGAGACCGCGTGGCGGAAGATGCGCGTGCGTCCTTCGTAGGTATCTGCATCGGCCATCGAGCGCGCCTTGCGCGCAACAGCGTCGGCCAGCCGCTGCCGGTAGACATCCTCGTCGATCGTTTCAAATGCCTCTGCCACTGCTTCCCGCGGAACGCTCTTGGCAGCGAGCGCGGCAGCTATCTTGCGCCTCCCCCACCCCGCATATTCCACTTTCTCGCGAGTGAAAATCCGGGCGAAGCGTGCGTCGTCGATAAACCTGCGCTTTACCAGCGACTCGATGATGGCAGCCGAGTCGGCGGCTCCAACACCCCAGTCGCGCAGCTTGCGGCGGATCTCTCCGCTGCAATGCTCGGCGCGCGAGCACAGCTCCTCGGCCCGGTCAAGGGCCCGCTCCGGTGTCAATGGCTGGCGAGGTTTCATACCGGTCGCGAGGCCCTCGCAAACCTCAGTTTTCCGACATAATCGCGCCTCACCTCGATGTCGGTATAGCCCTCATCGGCAAGCATTTTCTGCAGCTCGGCGGCAAAAAGCGGGTTGATTTCAAAATACAGTCGCCCTCCCGGCACCAGTGCTCCGGCACCGTAACGGGCTATCGCGCTGTAAAACAGCAGCGGGTCATCGTCGGGCACGAAAAGCGCCTGCGACGGCTCGTGATCCAGCACCCGGCTGTCCATGTCGGCCTTCTCCCGCTCGGCGATATACGGCGGGTTGGAAACGATGATATCGAGCGACGGGCTTTCCGGCACCGGTTCTTTCAGAATATCCATTAGATCGAAATTCACCTTCGCGCCGAGGCTCCGGGCGTTTCCCTTGGCAACTTCAAGTGCCTCGGGCGAGATATCGACTCCCTCGACCCGTGCAAAAGGCAACGCGCGCGCCAGGGCGATCGCTATGCAGCCGCTTCCGGTTCCTACATCCATCACGCGCAGGTCGTTGCGCCCGCGGTAATCGTCGGTAATCATGTCGACAAGCCCTTCTGTCTCGGGCCTCGGAATGAGCACTGCAGGCGTCACCGCTAAGGTCATGCCCATGAAAAGTGCCCGCCCGGTGACATACTGGGGCGGCTCGCCCCCGGCGATACGCGCGGCCATGCGCCGCAGGATATCGACCGTCTCGGGTTCAAGCTCGCGGCGGCCGTCTGTAAAAAGTTTCTTGGGCGTGAAGCCGGCAACATCCTCCATGAGCAACCGCGCGGTCGCGCGCGCCTCCCCGGCCCCGAGCGCCGGGACGAGGGACGTCGTCAGTTCGCGGCTGATGGCGTCGGCGGTCATTTACCGGGATGCTTTTCGGGGTCGTCTCCTTCCTCGTCGCCGTACTCCCACTCGGCATCGTCATAGTCGATGTCGTCGCCCCACGACTCGCTGCTGATCTGCTGCAGATCCTCGCCTTCCTCGTCTTCTTCGCCGGGCTGAGGCTCATACTGGAAGATGAAGTCGTCTTCCTCGCCAACGCGGTGAGCATCGTCGAGCGGACGGTGAGAAATATCGACTGTCGCCAGACGGTTGGAGTCGTCGGTCACGGCGCGCCACAGGATATCCTTGAGCTCGGCGATTCCCTGGCCGGTCACGGCCGAGATGAATACCGAGGGAATGCCCTCGGGGAGCGTCTTGCGTATCTCGGCCATAAGCTCGTCGTCGAGCATGTCGCTCTTGGAGATGGCCAGCACGCGGTGCTTGTCGAGCAGTTGCGGGTTGAACTGCTCGAGCTCGCGCAGCAATATCTCATATTGTTCCTTGATATCGTCGGCATCGGCCGGCACCATGAACAGCAGCACGGCGTTGCGCTCGATATGTCGCAGGAATCGCAGGCCCAGGCCCTTGCCCTCGCTCGCGCCCTCGATGATACCGGGAATGTCGGCCATCACAAACGACCGGTTGTCGCGGTAGGCCACGATGCCGAGCTGAGGCTCCATGGTCGTGAAGGGATAGTCGGCGATCTTGGGGCGCGCGGCCGACACGGCCGAGAGCAGCGTCGACTTGCCGGCGTTGGGGAAGCCCACGAGGCCCACATCTGCTAATACTTTAAGCTCCAGCACGATGGATTTCTCGATCGCCGGCTCGCCCGGCTGGGCATAGCGCGGAGTGCGGTTGGTCGACGACTTGAAATGCCAGTTGCCCAGGCCGCCGCGGCCGCCGCGCAAGAGTTTCAGTTCCTGGCCGTCCTCGGTCACCTCGGCAAGATACTGCCCGGTCTCGGCGTCGTAAACGACCGTGCCGCAGGGAACGTCGATGATGACATCCTCGCCGTCCTTGCCGAAACTGCGGCCGCCCGAGCCGCTCTGCCCGTTGCCGGCAAAGATGTGGCGGCGGTATTTAAGCGGAAGCAGGGTCCACATGTGGCTGTTGCCGCGCAGGATAATGTGGCCGCCGCGGCCGCCGTCGCCCCCGTCTGGTCCTCCCTTGGGAACGTATTTTGCACGATAGAAATGGCGCGAGCCTGCGCCGCCCTTGCCCGAGCGGCAGAGTATCTTGACGTAGTCTATGAAATTGGAGTCTGACATAAGTGTAAAGTTCTTTATGTATTGGATAAGTTATTGTGATGTTTCATCAGTTCGGCTGCCTGGCGGAAATCTACGGGCGACCCCACGTCGATCCACGTCCCTTTGATGGGATAGTAGCTCACGCGGCCGCCGTCGGCGATGATGTCAGCGACCAGGTCGGTGGCATCCGTGCGCCGGTCGGCAGGCAGGGAGTTGAGCCGGCGGTTGTTGAAGATATAGATGCCCGCGTTGGCATAGTATGAATATGAGGGCTTTTCCTCGATGCCGCTCACGCGGTCGCCGTCGATCGACAGGATGGCATAGGGCACCGACACCTGGTAGGGAATCACGGCCACGGTCGCCTCGGCCCCGCTGTCGCGGTGCTTCAGGTAGAGTTCCTCAAAGGAAATGGTCGTTATCAGGTCACTGTTCATTACCAGGGTATTACCTTCCGCAGGCAGGTTTGCAAGCCGCGCGGCTCCTACGGTTCCGAGGGGCATCGGCTCGCAGACGGTCTTCACCTTGACCCCCGCCACGGGCGACGCGAAGTGCTCGGCGATCTGCTCGGCGAGATAGCCGGTGGTGACGGTGATATCCTTGATTCCGACGGCCGCCAGGGCCTCGATATTATAGTCTATGATTGCCTTGTCTTCGATTTTCAGCAGGGGCTTGGGGACGGTGAGCGTCATGGGGCGCAGGCGTTCGCCACGACCTCCGGCCATCAGCACGGCCGACAGGGGCAGTCGCGAGCGGGTGACGCTGAGGTCGACTATCTCGGCCAGCGTGCCGTCAGCGTTGAGCCTTGGTACAAGCTTGATACCCAGGCGGCGGCACTCGCGCATAAGCTCTACATCGCTGTCATCGCCGCGCAGGGCCTTGAATTCGCGACGGGCCGCGCGGTCGACCGTCGAGTCGAGGCCGTGCCCGGCCACAAGCGCGCGCCGGATGTCGCCGTCGGTGAGCGAACCGGTCACCCGGCCCTCGCTGTCGGTGACAAAGAGGGTCATGGCACTGCCCGGCAGGGCGTTGAGGCGTTCGAGGGCCTGCAGCAGAGTGGCGTTGTTGGGGATCAGATTCATTTCTTGTACCTGCTATATTTTATTAACACTCAGTCTCGGTTTTGGTTTGCAGCGATCACCGCCTCGGCCACGGCCCAGTCAAGCGGCGTGTCGAGGTCGATACTGCGCTCGCGCGGCATTTCCACGGGGATGCGCCTGGGGAAAGCCCCTAAAGGCATCTCGCGGATCGACCGCGGATTGATCACATAGACCGCCCCGTTGAATTCCCAGGCACGCGGCGCATCCTGGCGCCGTGTGTAGAGGCCCTCGCCCTTGGAAATGTGCAGGCAACCGGTCTCGGGATCGTTCTCGAAGCAGTTGTAATAGGGATTGGAAGCAGCCTCCTTGACGGTCACCACCATGTCGACCTCGGGAGTGTAGCGTTCGAGAGCGGCGCGGATGTCGGCGGCGGTGCGCAGGGGCGACGTGGGCTGCAAGAGCACCACGCAGTCATAATCTATCCCCGCGGCATCGGCCCGGGCCATGGCATCGAGGATCACCTCGCGGCTGCCGCTCGTGTCGGTCGCGAGCTCGGCGGGGCGCATGAAGGGCACGGGAAGCCCCGCTCCGCGCGCAACCTCGGCAATCTCGGGATCGTCGGTCGACAGCAGGATGTGGCTGTCAGGCGCGCCGGCCTCGCGAGCCGCCTCTATCGAGTAGACTATCAGTGGTTTGCCTGCAAGCGGCTTAATATTTTTATGAGGAATACCCTTGCTGCCTCCGCGGGCCGGGATGATGTAAAGTGGCTTCAGCATGGCAGGTCGTGGAATGTTTTTACAATTGATTTATCGCCGCGCATGAAGGCGGTAATGGTGTCGGCGGCAAGCGCCACGGTGTCAGGGCGGCTGTAGGGATTCTCCTTGCGGGCGGCAAGCTCCTGCATCGCGGGGGTGAGCGCCAGGGCGATTGCCTCGGCGATTTCATCGGCCGAGTCGCCGCAATGGATCACCGACGGCCCGGCGAGGCGCCCTTTCTGGCGTATTCCGATGTCGACCGTCGGCGTGCCGGCCGATGGCACCTCGACAACGCCGCTCGACGAGTTGCCGATCACCACTTCGGCCAGGCGCGAGGCGGCAAGGTAGCGCGCAGCCCCGAGGGAGCGCACGGCAGTGACGCGCCCCGGTCGCTCTGCGGCATATTTCTCAAGCATGGCGATGATGCCGTACGAGTGGGAGTCGTTGTTGGGATATGTGATGATATAGTGAAGCGTGGGAAAGCGGTCAAGCGCCTCGAGCAGTGCCCCGAAGCGCTCGGTCGGGTCGGCCGGGTCGAGCGTGGCGGGATGATAGGTCACCAGGGCTATGCGCGGATCACCCTCGATATGGAGCGAGTCGAGCAACTCGCGGTCACTCGGCAGCGGGCGGTGCATCGCGTTCCACACTCCCGGGGCGCCGATAGTGACGACCCGCGCGGGGTCTTCGCCCATCTGTATGACGCGCCGGCTGTAGTCGTCGGCAGCCGTGAGGTGCAGCGAGGCAAGCTTGGTGATGGCGTGGCGCAGGCTGTCGTCAATGGCCCCGAGGGTGATTTCGCCCCCGGCAATATGTATCACAGGAATCCCGAGCATCACCGCCGCAGATGCTACAGCAAGCATCTCGTAGCGGTCACCGAGCAGCAGCAGCCCGTCGGGCCGCATGGCCTCCAAGGCCACAGCCGTGCCGTCAAGGCAGGCAGCCATGGCGCGGGCGCGGTCGAGCGGCGAGTCGCCGCCGTCGGGCATCTCCACTCGGGCATCGACCGCGAAGCCGTCGGCCTCGATTTCGTCAACCGTGTGGCCGTAGCGCTCGAGCAGGTGCATGTTGGTCGCCAGGATCTTGACATTCACCTCGCCGCGGGCGCGCAGCTCGGCGGCGATCGGCGACAGCAGGCCCCAGTCGGCCCGGGTGCCCGTTGCAATACACAGTGTGGGGCGCTCGGCCATTATAAGTTCAATTAAAGTACGTTGAGAACCTGCTCCTTGATCTGTTCAAGGATATCCTTCATTTTCACGACGATGCGCTGCATGTCGGCCTGGTTGCTCTTGGAGCCGAGGGTGTTGATCTCGCGGCCCATCTCCTGAGCGATGAAGCCGAGCTTCTTGCCCTGGCCGGCGGGGCCTTCCATCGTCTCGATGAAATAGCGCAGGTGCTGGGCCAGGCGCTGGCGTTCCTCGTTGACGTCGAGCTTCTCAAGGTAGAAAATCATCTCCTGCTCCAGGCGACCCTTGTCATACTCGACCGCCGGGATGCGGGCAAGGCTTTCCTCCATGCGGGCGCGGATGCGCGGCACGCGCTCGGCCTCGTAGGGCTCTATTTCCTTGAGCAAGTTGGCGATAGCGTCGATGCGCTCGGCAAAGAAAGTCTCCAGGCGCTCGCCCTCGGCGCGGCGGTGGGCCGTGAGAGCCTCGAGGGCGCGGTCGGCGGCAGCAAGAATCTTCACCTCGATTTCGGGCGACGACTCGTCGGCGCCGTCGGTCACCATCACGTCGGGGAAGCGCATCAGCAGGGCAAAAATATCCTGGGGCAGCGATGAGCCCAGGGCCTCCGACGCCTCCTCAAGATTCTTCTTATACTGGAGCAGAGCCGGGATATTCAGCTTCACCGGAGCAGGCGCGCCGGCAAGAGCCTCGCAAGTCACTATCAGGTCGGCTTTTCCGCGCTCGAGAGTACGCGAAACAACGTTTCGCAATTCGATTTCGACGCCACGGAGCGACGAGGGAATGCGGGCCGAGAGGTCCATCTGCTTTGAGTTGAGCGACTTTATCTCTACGGTGATTTTCTTACAGTTGACCTCGGTCGTCGCCTTGCCAAAGCCGGTCATTGATAGTAACATAATCTTAGTGTCTGTTTCGCGGGTTAGATAATGTGCAAAGATACGCAAATCCCCCCAATCCCCCAAAAAAATCACATCC
>CAYVTB010000016.1:0-23117 GCA_964454365.1 uncultured Bacteroides sp.
TGGCATTCAACGTGCTTGACGCAGTTATGGAAAAACTCCCCGGCTTCCCCATCGTTCTTCACGGTTCTTCATCTGTTCCCCAGGAAGAAGTTGACACCATCAACATGTTTGGCGGTAAACTTCCCGATGCAATCGGTATTCCCGAAGAGCAGCTCCGCAAAGCAGCCAAGAGCGCTGTCTGCAAGATCAACATCGACTCTGACAGCCGTCTCGCAATGACCGCAGCCGTTCGCCGCGTTTTCGCTGAGAAGCCCGCTGAATTCGACCCCCGCAAGTATCTCGGTCCCGCCCGTGACAACATGGAAAAACTCTATCGTCACAAGATCGTTAACGTACTCGGCAGCGCCGGAAAAGCAGAATAATCCCCCTACTCCACGATAAGTGTTCAGCCCGGCTATCTCAAGTAGCCGGGCTGAATTTTTTTCAGCAAGGATGAATGTCGATTTCCTGCCTGCATGTTTATAACTTTTTTGGATTGAATAAATTATTTTGCTTAACTTTGAAGTCGACATTGTTTTGTCAACTTAGTCCCAAAGATAGGAAAGGTAAGTTATGAGCCAGTTTGTGCATCTTCATGTTCACAGTCAGTATTCGTTGCTTGACGGCCAGGCTGCGATAAGCGCTATTGTCGATAAGGCGATTGCCGACGGTATGCCCGGTGTTGCCTTGACCGACCATGGCGTGATGTATGGCATCAAGGAATTTACCAACTATGTAAACAAGAAAAACAAGGGCCCCAAGGGAGCAGTCAAGGATTTACAGAAGCGTCTGAAGACAGTGAAAGCCGGAGAGACGGATCCCGAAGGAAAGACTGCCGAAGATCTTGAAGCTGAAATCAAAGCACAGCAGGCAAAGATTTTCACACCGATTATCGGTTGTGAGATGTATGTTGCCAACGGCTCTAACACCGACCGTAGCGACAAACGCGACACAGGGCGTCACCTTGTTGTCCTTGCAAAAAACAAGACAGGCTACCGAAATCTGATAAAGCTTGTTTCGGAATCATGGACCAAGGGCTTTTATTTCCACCCCCGCACCGATAAGGAGTCGATTGCCGCTCATCACGAGGGATTGATTATTTCATCGGCTTGTCTTGGCGGCGAGATTCCGCGCCTGCTGATGAACGGTGACGTCGACGGAGCCGAGCAGGCAATTTTATGGTGGAAGGAGTTGATGGGCGAAGATTATTATCTTGAACTCCAGCGACACAAGGCCACCACTCCCGGAGGTAACACGGAGACTTATCTGCGGCAGAAAGAGATAGAGCCGGAAATAATTCGCCTTGCGCGCAAGCACAACATAAAGCTGATCGCCACCAATGACTCCCACTTTGTTAACGAGGAAGATGCCGAGGCCCACGATCATTTGATCTGTATTTCTACCAAGACCAATCTCGACGATGAGAACCGCATGCATTATACCAAGCAGGAGTGGTTCAAGACTACCGACGAGATGTCGCGGCTTTTCGCTGATATCCCCGAGGTAATCGAGAATACGCTTGAGATCATCGGTAAAGTAGAAACCTATTCGATCGATCACGAGCCGATCATGCCCAACTATGCGATCCCTGAGGATTTTGGCACAGAAGAGGAATACCGCAAGCGATTCACTCATGAGGATCTCTTTAATGAGTTTACGCGAGACGAACACGGCAATGAGGTTTTGTCGCGTGAAGAAGCTGAAGCAAAGATTGAAAAGCTCGGTGGTTATGAAAAGTTGTATCGAATAAAATTCGAAGCCGACTATTTGCGCAAGCTTGCCTATGAGGGTGCTGAGAAGCGCTACGGGCTCCCCTTGAGTGATGAGGTTAACGAGCGCGTCAACTTTGAGCTGCACATAATGAAGACGATGGGTTTTCCCGGCTACTTCCTCATCGTGCAGGACTTTATCCGCGTAGGCCGTGAGAAACTCGATGTTAGTATAGGCCCTGGCCGTGGCTCGGCGGCCGGTTCTGTTGTAGCCTATTGTCTCGGAATCACACAGATTGATCCTCTGAAATACGATTTGCTTTTTGAACGCTTCTTGAATCCCGACCGAATATCATTGCCCGATATTGACGTCGACTTTGACGATGACGGCCGCGCCAAGGTTCTCAAGTATGTTACTGAGAAATATGGCGAGCCTAATGTTGCGCATATCATCACTTACGGCACAATGGCTGCCAAGTCAGCTATCAAGGACGTGGCCCGCGTTGAACGCCTCCCGATTCCTGAGGCCAACCGTCTGTGTAAACTGATCCCGGCCCATATGCCGCAGAAGGATGGCAAGGAACTGAAACCGACCTTGTCTAACTGCATGTCTTATGTCGACGCCTTCAAGAACGAGATGAACGGCACCAATCCCTTGGTAAAGAGCACGCTGAAGTATGCTACCAAGTTGGAGGGAAATGTACGCAATACCGGCGTCCATGCCTGTGGTGTAATTATCTGCCGCGACCCGGTCAGCGACTGGGTTCCCGTCTCGACAGCCGACGATAAGGAAGAAGGCAAGTTGCTCGTCACTCAGTATGAGGGGAGTGTTATTGAGGAAACAGGACTTATCAAGATGGACTTCCTCGGTCTCAAGACACTGTCCATCATCAAGACTGCTGTTGCCAATATCGAGCGTGCCCGAGGAGAGAAAGTTGATATCGACACTATCCCTATAGATGATAAACTGACCTACGAACTTTACTCCCAAGGCCGCACGATAGGTACATTCCAGTTTGAGTCCTCGGGTATGCAGAAGTATCTGAGAGAACTTAAGCCCGGAAAATTCGAGGATCTCATTGCGATGAACGCCCTCTACCGTCCGGGACCTATGGATTATATTCCCGACTTTATTGCCCGTAAACACGGCCGTTCACCTATCGTCTATGACATTCCGGTCATGGAACGTTATCTCAAGGATACCTATGGTGTCACGGTTTATCAGGAACAGGTGATGTTGCTTTCGCGTCTGCTTGCAGGTTTTACCCGCGGCCAGAGTGATACCCTGCGCAAGGCCATGGGTAAGAAGCTCATTGATAAGATGAACGCTCTTGAGACATTGTTTTATGAAGGCGGTACCAAGAACGGTCATAAAAAAGAGGTTCTTGAGAAGATATGGGCCGACTGGGAGAAATTCGCCTCTTACGCCTTCAACAAGAGTCATGCTACATGTTATTCATGGGTAGCATATCAGACGGGTTATCTGAAAGCCCACTATCCCGCGGAATACATGGCTGCTGTTCTGACACACAACCGCACAGATACAGCGAAGCTCTCAGGCTTCATGGACGAGTGTCGCTCGATGGGCATTGTTGTAAAGGGTCCGGATGTCAATGAATCGGTGCGCGATTTCGGCGTTACCTCTCATGGCGATATCCGCTTCGGTCTCTCAGCCATCAGCGGCATCGGTGACACCGTCGTTGAGGAAATCGTGAAGGCCCGCGGCGACGAGCCCTTTGTCGACATTTATGATTTTGTCGAGCGTGTTCCTTCCGCATCAATCAACCGCCGTGTATTTGAAAACCTTGCTCTCGCCGGCGCTTTTGATTGCTTTGAGAATCTCAAGAGAGAAGATCTTGTCAATGACAATGGCGGTCGCCAGGGCGACAGTGTCCCGGAAATGCTCCTGCGCTACGGTGCCATGCACCAGAATGACCAGCGCAAGCAGCAGGCCACGCTGTTTGACTTTGATGAAGCGCAGATGAAATCTGATTCGCGTCCAAGAATAACCCCGGCCCTTGAATGGCGTCCTATAGTGCGCCTCGACAAGGAAAGGGACTTGATTGGCATGTATCTTTCGGCTCATCCTCTTGATCCGTTCTACCTTGAGCTGAATTATGGCGTGTGCCCGCTTTCCGAGAGAGAAGACCTCGAGGTTGCCGACGGCCTTGAAATGAGCTTTGGCGGCATTGTGACAGAGCGCACTGAGCGAGTGACACGCCAGGGAAAGACAATGATGATTATCAAGGTCGAAGATTTCAGCGCCTCGAGCGAATTCATTCTTTTTGAAGAAAACATCCGTAATTTCGGTCATCTTATGACTGAAGGGCAGGCCGTTCTCATCCAGGGTGCATATCGCGCCCTGCGTAGCGGCGACATCAGATTCAGTATCTCGCGCGTTGTTCCTCTCGATGAAATCAAGGGCAAGATGTTGCAGAGCATCACTCTGTCGCTTGCTGTCGGCGAGTGTGACAAGCACCTGCTCGAGACCATTCATGAGGCGATAATTACAGATGAGACACAGCCGCTCGGTAATGCGCAGTCGCTTGCATTGCGTTTCCAGGTCTATGACCCTGAAATAAACCGTGCAGTAGTGCTCACTTCAGGTCATCGCGTCAAGGTTGACCGCAAATTTATTGAATTATTGAAAGAAAAAGATATACGTTTTACCATCGAACGCACAAAATAATCTATCATGGCTTTTACATTCACAGACGAAAACGTCAACGAAGTTATCGAATCGGGTAAACCCGTAATGATCGATTTCTGGGCTACATGGTGTGGCCCTTGTATGAACATGGCTCCCGTTATCGACAAGCTTGCCGCTGAATTCGAGGGGAGTGTCGTCATCGGCAAATATAATGTAGACGAGGAGAGCGAGTTCAGTTCAGAGCACCGCATCATGTCTCTGCCTACCATCTTGTTTTTCAAGAACGGAAAGAAGACCGATCTGCGCCTTGCAGGTTCTCAGACCGAGGCCAAGCTGCGCGAGACTATCGAGAAACTTCTGGCTCTCTGATTCATTCCGATAAAAGACTGCGCCTGCGTTCCCGGTTTCTATAGCCGGGAACGCGGATGTGTGTTATAAATTAAGATACACTTCTCACTAAAGAATTAACTAATAGTGTCACGAAAACGCAAACCTTATCCCCTGATTGAAGGGGCCGAGATAACCGCCGTAGCAGCCGAGGGCAATGCTATCGCCCGTGTGGACGATATGGTGGTTTTTGTTCCCTATGGTGCACCGGGCGATATAGTCGATATAAAGTTAGGCAAAAAGCGTAAAAGCTATGCCGAAGGTCGCATCGCCCGCATGATAAAGCCGTCGGATTGCCGCGTGGAACCGCGATGCACCCATTTCGGATTATGCGGTGGCTGCCGTTGGCAACATCTTCCCTACTCTTTGCAGCTTCAATGCAAGCAGCAGCAGGTTACCGACGCTCTGGAACGCATTGCAAAAGTCGAGCTACCCGAGATTTCACCAATTCTCGGCTCGGAAAATATATGGGAATACAGGAACAAAATGGAGTACACTTTCTCGAATAAAAAGTGGCTCACAGAGGAACAGATGGCATCCGGCGAGACATTCGACAGCCGCGACGGTGCCGGTTTCCATATTCCCGGATCCTTTGACAAGGTTCTTGATATCGACCGATGCTATCTGCAGGATGATCTCGGCAATCGGTTGCGTCATTTCATAAAGGATTATGCGATCGAGCACGGTCTTGAGTTTTATGATCTCCGGGAACAACATGGCTTGCTGCGGACACTCATGGTGCGCATCGCTTCGACAGGTGAAGTGATGGCCGTTGTGACTTTCGGTAGCGACAGTCCCGAAGAAATTAAAGAACTGCTCGACGCAGTGGCCGCTGAATTTCCCGAGATTACCTCCCTGCAATATGTCATCAATCTCAAGGTTAACGATACAATCGGAGACCAGGAGGTCATTGTGCATAGCGGCAAGTCCTACATAGAGGAGGAAATGGAAGGCTTGCGTTTCAGAGTCGGTCCCAAATCATTTTATCAGACCAATTCCCGACAGGCCTACGAACTTTACAAGGTCGCACGCGACTTTGCCGGCCTCAGCGGCGACGAGCTTGTCTATGACCTTTATACCGGCACCGGTACAATTGCCAACTTTGTCAGTCGTCGCGCCCGGAAAGTTATCGGTATTGAATATGTGCCTGAAGCAATTGAAGATGCCAAGGTTAACTCCAAGGTAAACGGAATTGATAATACAGAGTTCTTTGCAGGGGACATGAAGGACGTGCTTACCGATAGCTTTATCGAGACCCACGGTCGTCCTTATGTCATGATCGTTGACCCGCCACGGGCCGGCATGCACGGAGATGTCGTCCAGGTTATCATGAACGCACGCCCGCAGCGCATCGTCTATGTGAGCTGTAATGCCGCGACGCAGGCCCGCGATATAGCTTTACTCGATCCCTTGTACAAGGTTGTTGCCGTGCAGCCTGTGGACATGTTCCCCCACACCCATCATGTGGAGAACGTTGTCAAGCTTGAGCTGCGAGAGACGAATTAAAGTATCTTGGATCGCCTGTCACCTCTTTGCCTATAAACGGAGGCTTGGAAAACTCAGTGTCTTCCGCAGGTAATTCGATTTCGGCAACGACAAGCGGTGACAGGCGCCCGCCAAACTCGTCAATCTCCCAGCGGAGACCGTTTCCGGCTTCTACGATATAACGCACTTTTTCGAGAACCGGTCCGTCACAGGCATTGAGCATTTCGCGGGCATCATCGGCCGGTATGGGATATTCCCACTCGTTACGCGTGGCACCATGGCTGCGGGTCTTCACGGTGATAAAACCCCGGGAGTCAAGCAGACGAACTCTCACGGTGCGGTCAGGATCCCGGTTAAGGTATCCCTGTACAATGTGATGTGATTCCGAGGCCAGTTCTTTATAAGAAGCATCGGTTACAAGAAATTTCCTTTCAATCTCCTTAGCCATTACGATAGTTTTGAATATTGACGCAAAGATAATAAACGGCTTCCACATAAAGGTAATAACGGTCATGATATTTTTGATGACCCTGACTACCTTTGCTGCTAAAGCGGCCGACAAATATTTTGTGCGTGGTATTGTGCGTGATTCTGTGACTATGGAGACATTGCCCTTCGCGTCTGTCATTGCAGTAGGATCAAGTGCCGGAGCTGTTGCGGATGCCAATGGTATCTTTGAGATTTCCGTGCCTGTCAGCACCACTGCATTGCAGGTTTCATGCATGGGTTATGAAAAGACGATACTTCCTCTGCGCAGGAACAGTCTGAATACCTACGCTGTATATATGAAGCCGTCATCGACGGAGTTGAAGGAAATAGTCGTGCACAAGAGCCGTTACAGTAAGCGCAATAATCCTGCCGTAGAATTTCTGAATAGACTCAAGGAGCACGCTCCGCAGACTGATCCACGCCGCAACGATTACTATAGCTATGATAAATATGAACGGCTGGTATTGGGAATAAATGATTTCACTCTTGAGAGATTTCCTTCCTTAGAAAGTCAGATGCCCGATCTTGAACAGCATATCGACACGTCCGAAGTCTCTGGGAAACCTTATTTAAGTATTCTTATTAAGGAGAAGATTGCACGTTATTTTTATCGAAACGAGCCGCGGAAAGAACGTGAGCAGGTGAGTGCCCTGCGCTCCGAGGGTATGGATGACATGCTGGACCCGGCTGCCATGCGTATCTTTCTCGAGGAGGTGCTGAAGGATATTGATCTTTACGGTAATGATATCAATATTTTTCAGAATCGTTTTGTCAGTCCTCTGTCACGCATAGCCCCCGACTTTTACAAGTTCTATCTTACCGACACAGTGGAGGTCGAAGGTGAGCGCTGTGCCGTGTTGTCTTTTTATCCCCATAACCACTCGGCATTCGGTTTTATGGGACACGTCTATGTGCCGGTCGGCGATACTACTATGTTTATCCGCCGTGTTGAGATGCACGTCCCTCGCGAAATCAACCTAAACTTTGTAAAGAGCCTGCATATCAATCAATCATATGCTAAGGCTCCCGACGGCTCACGTCTTAAGTTAACCGATGATATGACCGCAGAGCTCGGAGTGCCTAACCTGCAGCTCGGTATATATCTCAATCGCAATACGACATACGGAAACCACACTTTCGATGCTGTTTCAGACAGCCTGTTAGCGGGCGGTGGACGTGAAGTCATTCTTGCGGGTGCGGAAAAACATGACAGTGTGTACTGGTCTCAGGCACGCATGTCAGTGATTAAGCCCGGAGAGAATAACGTAGGTAATCTAATGAAGCGCCTCCGCAGCCGATCCCTGTTTTATTGGGGCGAAAAGGTGGTGAAAACCATGTTTACGGGATATTTAATGACCGGTAAGCCGAGCCTTTTCGATATTGGACCGTTGAATGCTATGCTGAGCTTCAATAACACCGAGGGGACACGTCTTCGCGCAGGCGGCATGACTACAGCTGCTCTGTCACCGCGATGGTTCGGACGCTTTTACGGTGCTTATGGCTTCAAGGATCACCGATGGAAATATGGGGCCGAACTTGAATATTCATTTATTGACAAGGACTATCATTCCCGCGAATTTCCCGTCAAGTCCATCAGGTTCAATTCGTCCTATGACATCGAGCGGCCGGGGCAAAATTACCTTTTTACGTCACCCGACAATATAGTTCTGTCGCTTAAGCGCATGAGTGATGACCGCGTCCTTTATAAGCGCCTTAATCGCTTGCAGTTCACGCTCGAGACACGTTACGACTTCTCTCTGACCTTTGCCTTAAGCAATATTAGGCGCCAAAACTCAGCGACTTTGCAGCTTGTAGATGGTTACGGTTTCGATCTGGGCCATGTGAGTGAAAACTCCATGGAGCTAACACTGCGTTATGCCCCCGGAGAAAAATTTTACCAGACCCGTACTTATCGCGTTCCCGCCAACTTTGATGCACCGGCAATCACATTGCGTCATATCTGGGCGCCAAAGAATCTCTTTGGTGCGCGCTATGGCGTGAATACTACCGAGATTGATATTTTCAAGCGCTGGTGGTTCTCGGCTTTCGGTTTTCTGGATACCTATGTTGGTGCAGGGCATGTGTGGCAGGAGACATCTTTCTTAAACCTGTTGATTCCCAATACCAATCTTTCATATATCATACAACCTCGTAGTTTTGCGCTGATGAATCCGATGGAATTTATCAACAGCACTTATGTCTCCTTTGACCTCAGTTACAAGGCCAATGGCGCTATTTTCAATTACATACCTTATTTTAAGAACCTCAAATTACGCGAAGTATTCGGTTTCAGAGGCATATGGGGTAGATTGAGCGATGACTGCAATCCCGCAATGCACCCCGACTTGCTGCGCTTCCCTGCCGATGCGGGATTGACACGTCTCGACCATGGCCCCTACATGGAGGTCTCCATCGGCATAGAGAATATTTTTAAAGTGCTGAGAATCGATTATGTGCGTCGTCTCAACTATCTAAAGGTGCCTTATAAAATTGATCGAAGCGGCATAAGAATCGCCGTACAGTTCAGCTTCTGAACCTTCGGGTTACTTATTCACCGAATAAGGGAATGTAAATACAAATCGGGCGCCGCCGGTGTAACTTGTGTCAAGCGACATATCGCCGCCCATCATCCTTACGATCAGTCGGGAAATGGGAAGCCCGAGACCTTGACGGTTGCTATCGTTCTTGCCTATTACTCCGCGATCAAATACTTTGTCTACGATATCAGGATCGACACCACAGCCGGTATCGGTTACCGATATTACGACGCGGCTTTTGTCGCTGACGATGCCGCAATTAACGGTGATTGTTCCCTCGGAAGTGTGTGCGACCGCATTTCGCAGCAGATTCAGCAGTATCTGCTGAAGGCGGGAAGGATCGACCATTGTGTTGATTTCTTCAGATTTAGGATCAATCGTAATTTCAACACCGGGAGCTGCTGACGGTTTCACTGTCTCAATCGTTACCTTGATCAGGTCATTGATATTCGTAAGTTCCCGTTGAAGGATCAGCGGTTCTTCCTTGTTGTCTTCGGACAGCTTGAAAATATCATTGACAACCGCGTTGAGGAAGGCAGTGTTGCTTGTTACAAGGTCGGCATATTCTGAGAGGTAAGTCTTGCCCTCGGCTTCGCTGCAATCCACGATCAGGTGAGTATACTCATTAATCGCGTTGAGCGGCTCTGAGATTTCATGTCGGATATTCTTGATGAAGTCACTCTTCATCTGATTGGCCATGCGGGCCTCGTCGCGTGCGCGGGTGAGCTTGCCCTGGGTTAACAGCAGGCGCTGGCTTTCGGCCGACAATGCCGCATGCGATGTTGAGAGGGATGCAGCCAGTTTCTTGGTGCGACGGTACATCAGATATATCACAATAATTGCGATCAAGAGGATAACGATAGATATCAGGCCAAGGACAATGACGGTCTCCTTGCGCTTGACATCGGTGTTGATTCTGTCCTGCTCCATCTGAGCCATGTTACGGTTCATCTCGTTGATGTCGTAAATAATCTGAAGCTCGCGCACCTTGTTGTTGACATTGGTCGCCATGTTTTCTTCAAGCAAGTTATTGAGATCAGAAAGAGCGGTCATCAGCATAGAATTATCCCCCACGGCTCTCGCACATTCAATGGCGAGTTTGTAAGTCTTGGCTTTCTGTATGCGAGTCAGGGGCCTGTCGAGCAATTCTTTCAGCAGAGGATGAGCCTTGTTGTAATCTTTGTGGGCCATCGCATAGTATGCTTCAAGCAGAGCGTTGTGAGTGCGGTCATTTTTCGCACGGTAGGAACGGTTACGGTATTTGATGGCCTCGTCATAGTATTCTTCGACCTCGGCGGGTGTCAGGACTTCAAAATGTGACAACATGCGCGTGTAGATCGTGAAGCGGTAATGATCATACTTGCGGAAGGGACGTTTGGCTGCGGCGTAATCAACCTGAAGGGAATCAATCACGTTAAGCAGTCGCTTGTCCGACTCCAATGCTTCCTTTTCAAGCCCCGAATTATTGAAATTGATGGCAGCCATCACGTTGAATGCATTGCGGATGGAATATTGCGACGGCGGTAATTTATCAATAAGCTTCTCGAGTTTCTCGACATATTCCTTGAAAAGCGTTGCTGTTGCAGTCTGCGACAGGCTGAGGCACACAGAGTGGAGCAAAATAATCTGCTCATAAATATCCTTTGGAGGGTTGATCGTGAATCTCTCAAGTTCAGACTCGAAGCGTATGCGGCGTTCATTCTCCGTGGCGCTGCCGTTGAACCAGTTATTGAGACACATTCGCAGGAAAGTCGAGGTTTCCTTCATCAGCGACGGGTTATTATTTTCGATTGTCTCGGCCCTTGAAAGAAGCTTCTCAAGCGTATTCTTATTGCGGGTATTAAAATTGGCCCTGTTACGGAGCATTTCCAGTTCGAGTGCAGAATCTCCCAGTCGGTGAGCCATCTTCCCTATTATTGACGCAACACTGTCGGCCGACGTCTGATTTTCCGTGATTGCAAGATCAAAGATATTTAAAAGTACTTTGATACTGTCGGTGGTTGTATCAGCGGTTTTAAGAATATTGGTTAGAGAGTCTCTGTCAGTCACATAGCTCGCCATGACCGGTGTGTTGAAGGCGGCCATCACAAGCAGAAGTAGGGTCAATATCTTTTTCATAAAATGCGTTCTATTCTAAGGCACGCAAAAATACAAAAAAAGTTATTAAGCAGCAAAGAAAAATTGGAAACATTTTGTAAACAATTTGTAATCGCCCCGTCACAGCAACATATTAAGCATCACCTCTAATTTTATCATATAGGATAACAAGAATATGAGAAAGAATCGGGATGTTGTTATCGGTCGCCGGGGTCGAGGATGCGTTTGGATAAGTGGTAATAACGGGTCTTGTTGATGATGAAGGGGCGCACTACAACTTCGCCGCTATCTGTATCAAGCAGATACATATCAATCTTTTCACGGTCGGTAGAATGGGTCCTGACTCCTTGAGGAAGTGTCGACGTGATAATATCTCCGCCGGGTAATACTGTGTCGATAGGGCCGCCATAAGAAAGGTTATATGCTTCAGCCGGAAGTATCGTTGGTATCGTGCCAACTCCTCGGTGATACTCGGCAAAGGTCTTCAACAGGTAGACATCGTCGGGATCGGGAACCCCGGCAAAGCGACCAAGCAAAGCCGCAGGGACATCAGTATCAGGCGTAAAGTGCATAAATATCACTTCATCATTCCCGGCCTCATATAATTCTTCAAAGACTTCTACTTCCCTGTCGAGCCATATTTGCCATGCTGCGACAAGACTTGTCTGCACGACAAGTAAAATACCCGCCAATAAAGCTATTAGCCGTTCAAGACGATTTTCATTTATATTTATAGGACTCAACAGTTCGAAGATAACAATTATTGCAAAAATCTCTGCAAACCAACCGCTGCGTCCCACGATGCCCGACATGAGACTGATGCCGGCACTCACTACCGCAGCCACGGCAAATGCCATGCCTGAACCGTCGGCAAATTGCAGAAGCCTTTTCCGCCCTGTAGCGCTTATTGCCATTATACAGATAATTATGACCATAAGCAGAACGGCCGGTACTGTCTTAAGCATCAGAGGTAGCAAAGGATCATCGGGTTCAATACCGTCCCCTGCACGCATTATGATGCCGGGAGAGAAGGTGACGAAGGCGCTACCTGCAATGAAAGCGATCAGAGGCCATTTCTGAATCTTGCCCTTTTCGTTGCGATGATACCACCAGAAGAGCAATAGCCCGAGACTCAGCGGCAATGTCGCACCTTCGTGCGATGAACCTGCAAGGAGGCATAGCGGCACGGTCCACAGCAGCGAATACTTGCTCCGGGGACTGCCGGTGATAATATAAAAAGACCACAGGATGAGCGCCGAGGCCCAAATATAGTTTGTCTGGCAAGCGAGAATAGTCATGCTGTCCCACCAGGGTAAGCCCCAAGCCAGGCAGCAGATAAACAGCACGGCTGCGAGATATCTTGTCGCGGCCTGCCTGCAACACTGCAGGCCAAAATAAAACATAAGTCCTGTAAGAACTCCACCGGTAAGAGCTGTGATCCACCGCGGAATTGCGAGCAGTATAGGCAGCAACAAATTCAGTGACCTGCCATTGGCGGCAAACCAGTGTCCCGCGGCCCAGTGGGGCCAGTCGAGCCATGAACTTGAATAAGTGTGCGGCCCCTCAAACGCCCCTTTATAAACCCAGTCGTCACCCCCAAACGGTGTATAATAATATATTACACTGTTGATTGCAGCTAATACAACGATCAGCCACACAACACCGGCTGAGGGACGGACGGCAGGTTTCATTCGGGAAAGAAGAAGCGGTTATCTTTCAGGAAATCGTAGTAGATCTTCGAGAAATATTCCGAACTTTCACGCGGATAACGAACATCGGTGAAAACCTGGGCCAGGCTCTCCTTATTGTTATCCTTGACAAAGCGCTGCATGAGTTCGTCTTCTTCCTGTTCACGATACATGTCGCGGATGTCCTCGTCGGAATAATCATGGAATTGCTGGCGATGGACAATAGACTTCACAGGCAGGCGATGTGCATGATAGGACTCGCCCATAGGATAACCGACTGCTACCGTTATCACGGGAACAACCCTCTCGGGAAGATTCAGTATGCGGGCAATGTCGGGAGCATTATACGCAGTAGTGCCAAGATAACATGTGCCCAGGCCGTTTATTTCCGCTATCGTGCAGAATTGCTGAGCTATTATTGAAGTATCGATGATGGCGGCGATAAAGGATTGGAAATTCTCAAAACCCGGCACGGCATTGTTAAGACGGCACCAGTGCTCGAATCGGCGCAGGTCGATGCAGAAGGTCAGGATGGCCGGAGCCTCCATTACCGACAGCTGATTGAAATGGGTCGGCGCCAAGGCTTGTCTCAGTTCCGGTTCGGTAGTGATGATAACGCTGTACCATTGCATGTTGCCCGTGTTGGGCGCATGGGCCGCAGCTTCAAGCATCTTTTCAATGTCTTCGATGTCAAGAGGACTGTTGTTGTAGCTTCTGACCGTGTGGCGGTTGCTAAAAAAGTCGAGCTTTTTCATTTCCTAAATTTTTGCGGCAAAGATACGATAATTTATCGTGGTTTTTATATACCTTTGCCATATAATTTATCGATAATTGCAATGAAAAACTTAATTAATAGAATTGGTGATGTGATTGTCAACTATTTTACACTCACTCCCTATCTTGTTTCTCAGGCCGATGCCGAGCAATCGATCCGCGACGGCGTGTCGTTCCGCGGCACAAACATGCTGATTCTAATCCTCGCTATTCTCATCGCTTCGCTTGGCCTCAATACCAATTCGACAGCAGTTATCATCGGCGCCATGCTTATCTCTCCGCTGATGGGACCCATCATCGGACTTGGACTTGGTATCGGCATCCAGGATTTTGAATTGCTGAAGAAATCATTGCGAAATCTTGCCATGGCCGCGTTGTTTTCAGTCGCCGCGTCTACGGTTTATTTTCTAATATCTCCCGTCAGCGAAGGTCACAGCGAGCTCCTTGCACGCACTCAACCTACAATTTATGATGTACTGATTGGCTTTTTCGGTGGTGGCGCCGGTATAGTTGCAATCGGTTCCCGCAGCAAGGGAAATGTAATTCCCGGCGTTGCAATCGCCACAGCCCTTATGCCGCCGCTTTGTACCGTAGGCTACGGACTCGCTACCTTCCAGATGCACTATTTCTTCGGAGCCCTGTATCTCTTTCTGATCAACTCAATATACATCTGCCTGGCAACTTTCATCGGTATTAAGATGATGAAGTTCAAGCCGGTGGCTGTCAATGATCCGCAAAGAGCCCGTCGCGTGCGCCGCTGGGTGTATATTATTTCTATCTTATGTCTGCTTCCGAGTATCTATCTCACCTACTCCATGCTGAGGCAGTCGCGTTTTGAGATCAATGCTTCGCGTTTCGTCACCGACGAGTGTGTATTCCCCGAGACGCATGTCCTCGCGAGCAAAGCCGAATGGTCGCGCACCGATCCTAACCTCAGTATCACTCTGATCGGAGCTCCGCTACCTCAGGATTCCCTGCAGCTCGCTTTGTCATCTAAGTTGCGTTTCTACGGACTCGCCGGAACACACCTCAATATCTTGCAGGGCAACGGAACGTCTGTGCCGACCGAAAGTCAAGGCAGTGTACGCGACATCTTTGAACTTTCTCAGGTGACCATTGCCCGCAAGCAGGCCGTTATCGATTCTTTGCAGCAGATACTTAACAATGCCGCTATGAACGACTCTGTTGCCGGTAGCCTGGCACCGGAGTTGAAAGTAGTTTTCCCTGGAGTGAGCTGCCTCTCGGTTTCACGCAATATCTTTGCACAGACTTCCGACGGTTGTCTCGACACAGTCAATGTTGCGCTTGTCAGCTTTTCAGCACCTGTCTCGGAGGCTCGCAAAGAAGAACTCGCAAGGTATCTTGAAGCGCGCCTGCGCATGAAAAAAATCAGAATAGTTGAATTTAATAATAACATAAAAACTAAATAATTATGAAAAAATCATATCTTTTCCTGGCTACAGGATTCGAAGAAATCGAAGCCCTCGCCACGGTCGATGCCCTTCGTCGCGCGGGGATTGATGTTAAGACTGTTTCAATCAGTGAAGATCTGCATGTGACCGGCGCCCATGGTATAACCGTCAAGGCCGACTGTCTTTTCAACGAAGCAGATTATAGCAGTGCCGAATGGCTCATATGTCCCGGCGGCATGCCCGGCGCTTCCAATCTTGCAGCTTTTGAGCCCCTCATGGAGCAGCTGAAGAAGCACGCTGCCAAGGGAGGCAACGTCGCAGCTATCTGTGCTGCTCCCGCCGTTGTTCTTGCCGCTGCAGGTTTACTTAAGAACCGCAAGGCTACCGCCTACCCCGGCTTTGAAGAGATGCTTGAGCAGGGAGGAGCTGTATTCACTGAAGGTCGCGCTGTTGTTGACGGTAATATCATCACTGCCAACGGTCCCGGTTCCACCTTTGCTTTTGCCAATGCAATCATAACCGCTACTTGTGGAACTGAAGCCGCAGTTCAGGTTATGCAGGGAATGTTGCTCGGTTAATTCCGTCCTTTCGGGACAGGCCAAAATTTTATTTGGCCCTTTGGCACAATTAATAAAAAATATTATTAACTTTGCCATGCCTAACCCCTGCTGAAAATGAAACTTATAAAGTTACCCGCGTCGCCCGCCCGTAAGCTGCCTTTTTATCTGGCAGCCGAGGAATGGGCGGCTCGCTTTTTACCGGAGGGGGAATATTTTATGGCCTGGCAGGTCGCTCCGACCGTTATCTGTGGCCGCCATCAGGTGATGTCTCTGGAAGTAGATTTGAATTTCTGCAGAGAGAACGGAATAGAGGTGTGGCGCCGCAAAAGTGGTGGAGGATGTGTCTTTGCCGACTGTAATAATATCATGTTCAGTTACATATGCCCGTCGAGCGGTGTAATGACCGACTTCGGACATTACACGTCGACAATCAGCGATCTCTTGCGTAGTCTGGGGATTAAGGCCGAGGCGGGTGGGCGCAATGATGTGCTCATTAACGGGCGCAAAGTAGCCGGTAACGCATATTATTCCCTACCCGGCCGCAGCATTGTGCATGGTACGATGTTGTATGATGCCGACTTCGGAACTATGTCTCGGGCGATAACCCCGTCGCGTGCCAAGCTCAGCAGCCACGGTGTTAAATCCGTTCCGTCACGTTTGACGACGCTCAAGGCTGAGGGTCTTCCGATGACTTGCCAACAATTCAGGGAATATGCCGAAAAATCAATCGGCAGTGATGGCATTATTGCTCCGTCCCCCGCAGATATCGATTCGATTGAGAAAATTATGCTGACATATACTTCGCCGGACTTTATTTCCGACAAAGCCGTCTCGCGCCGATCCATGCGTCGGATTGAATGCGTGGGAGAGGTTGCAGCCGATTGTATCGTCGACACAGATGGACTCATTGCCGGTTGTCGCCTTAGCGGCGATTTCTTTGCACCTGTCGATTTTAACGAACATCTCGGCAACGCTCTTAAAGGCGTCGAAACTAATCACGAATCAATTAAAAGCGCTATCGATAAGCTTCCCGGAGAGATGGCAATAACCGGAATGTCACGCGAGATGCTTTCAAATATAATACTTGAATCAATATTAAATCCATGAAAACTACCTGTCTACACAGTCGCCACGTTGCACTTGGTGCCCTCATGTCTCCCTTCGCCGGATTTGACATGCCTATCAGCTACCGTGGGATTGAGGATGAACACCGTGCAGTGCGTAATGCGGTCGGCGTCTTCGATGTCTCCCATATGGGCGAAGTGCTTGTAACTGGCAATGATGCCTCGGCATTTGTAAATCATATCTTTACGGGAGATGTTGCACCGATGGATGCCGGACGTGTAATGTACGGCATGATGCTTAATGAAAATGGTGGCACCGTCGACGATCTTCTGGTCTATAAAGTGGATCCAGTCCGTTATCTGCTTGTTATCAATGCCTCGAATATCGACAAGGATCTTGCTTGGATCAAGGCTCATGCTGAAACGTGGGACGTAACGGTGGAAAACCTCAGCGAAGATTATAGCGAACTGGCGCTCCAGGGGCCCGATGCAGAGAAGAATCTTGAAAGAGTCCTCGGAATCGACGGTTCTAAACTCGGTTTCTATACATTTGTCGAACTGCCCGACCCTGCTGGAGCAAAGCTCCCCATGGTAGTGAGCCGCACCGGGTATACCGGCGAGGATGGCTTTGAGATCTATGCTTCTCACGAGGCCATCTCCGAAATGTGGGATAAACTTATGGCTGCCGGCGTGGAGCCCTGCGGTCTTGGTTGTCGTGACACATTGCGCTTCGAGGCCGGGTTGCCTCTTTACGGCGATGAGCTCACTGATGATATCACACCCCATGAAGCCGCTCTTTCTATGTTTGCCAAGCTGGACAAGCCTTCGTTTATCGGTCGTGAAGCGCTTGCTACCGCCAAGGATGCCGGCCTCAAGCGTAAGATCGTAGGTCTCGAGGTTGAGGGACGCGCCATTCCCCGTCATGGATATGATGTCCTTGATATGGAAGGTAACAAAGTCGGCGAGATAACCACCGGTTATCACTCCATTACCCTTGACAAGAATATCGCCATGGCCCTTGTTGACATTAATTACAGCGCCCTCGATACTCCCCTACAGGTACAGGTGCGTCGACGTGTTTTCCCGGCCAAGGTCATCAAGAAACGCTTTTATACACCTAAATACAAGAAATAATTAACCTTAAATATAAAACTATGAGCAATTTATATTATCTTCCTACCCATGAATATGCCCGCGTTGACGGGAACGTAGCCTATATCGGTATTTCTCGCTTCGCAGCCGACAGTCTCGGCAACGTTGTTTATGTAGACATGCCCGAAGCCGACACCGACGTAGTTGCCGGCGAGGAATTCGGTGCTATCGAGAGCGTTAAAGCCGCGAGCGACCTCTATTCACCCGTCAGCGGTTCTATCATCGAAATCAACGAACATCTTATCGATAATCCTCGCCTTGTTAATGAAGACCCCGAGGCTAACTGGATTATAAAGGTCGAGATGAATAATCCTGCAGAACTCGATAAACTGCTCACGCCCGAGGCTTATGCCGAAGTGTGCGCTGCAGAGAAACACTAAGCCCCATGAGTCATCAATATTTTCCGCATACTGCTGAAGATATCGCGGTGATGCTTGAGCGCTGCGGCGCCGCGCGTCTTGACGATTTTTACAGTGATATCGCGCCTGAACTGCAACTTAAAGACGGCTACAATCTTCCGCAGGGTATTTCCGAGCAGGAGGTAAAGGCGGCTTTCAAGGCTTTCGGTCGGCGCAACAAACAACTGGTTTGCTTCGCCGGTGCCGGTTGCTACGATCATTATCAGCCCGCAGCTGTGGCTTCGCTGGCGGCAAGAAGTGAATATCTCACCGCGTATACCCCCTACCAGCCTGAAATCTCGCAGGGTACCTTGCAATACATTTTTGAATATCAGTCGATGATGGCATCCCTCACCGGGCTCGATGTCTGCAACGCTTCGATGTATGACGGAGCCACAGCCACAGCCGAGGCGATGCTCATGGCTGTGAACGCTTCGCGTCGTAAAAACCGTGTTCTCTTGTCAGCGACGGTAGATCAAGCGACGGCTGAGGTTGTAAATACCTATGCTCGCTATCATGGCGTTGCTGTTGAGGTTATCCCGGCTCGCGATGGCGTTACCGATGCCGAAGTAATGCGTGAAACGCTCGGAGCCGGGGACGTGGCGGCAGTCATAGTGCAGACGCCCAACCTCAGCGGTATTCTTGAAGATTTTTCAGGCTGGGCCGATGATATTCATGCCGCCAAGGCTTTGTTCGTGATCAATTCACCCGCATCGCCCCTTGCAGTCATTAAGCCTGCAGGTGAATGGGGCGCCGATATCGCTGTAGGCGAGGCACAATCGCTCGGTATTCCCATGAATTACGGTGGTCCGTGGCTCGGCTATATGTGTACTACCCGCGCTCTGATGCGCAAAATGCCCGGCCGTATTGTTGGCGCAACAACCGATGCCTCCGGTCAACGTGTCTTTGTTCTCACCCTTCAGGCTCGCGAGCAGCATATCCGCCGCGAGAAGGCTACCAGTAACATCTGCTCCAATCAGGGGCTGATGACTCTTCAAGCTGCAATTTATATGTCACTGATGGGAGCGGAAGGCCTGAAGGAAGTGAATCGCCTCGGTTGTGACGGCGCCCACGAGCTTGCACGGCGTCTTTGCGAGACGGGGAAAGTTTCGCTTTCCTATCCCGAGCGACCGTTCCTCAATGAATTCCGTCTCACTGTCACTGATGGTTTATCGACCGGCCGCGTGCTTGAAGCGCTGGAGAAAGCCGGTATTCTCGGCGGTGTAGCAATTGACGATCGCGAGTTTACCGTCGCCGTAACGGAGCGACGCACCCCTGCCGAGATTGACCTTTATGTTTCAACAATTAAAAATCTGGAGTCATGAATCGCGAACTCTACGGAAAACTGATTTTTGAACATTCGAGCAAAGGGCGCCGTGGCTACAGCTTGCCGCGGAACACTTTCCCCGACGCTATGTCTGCACTTCCGTCCGGTTTGATGCGCTCGTCGGCTCCTGAATTGCCCGCGGTTGACGAGCCTACGGTAGTGCGTCACTATAATAATCAATCAACTAACAACTTTGGTGTCGACACCGGCTTCTATCCTCTTGGATCCTGCACGATGAAGTACAATCCAAAGATAAATGAAGCGGTTGTAGCTGATTCCGCTATTGCCGATCTGCACCCGAGGCAGAGCACAGCTACCGTTCAGGGTGCTCTCGAGATATATTATGACCTTCAGAAAGCCCTGAGCGAAATCTGTGGTATGGCCGAGTTTACCCTCAATCCCTTTGCGGGAGCCCAAGGTGAGCTTACGGGGCTGTTGGTGATCAGGGCTTATCACGAAGCGCGTGGTGATGAAGCGCGCAGGAAGGTTATTGTCCCTGATTCAGCTCATGGGACCAATCCCGCATCGGCTGCTGTGGCCGGCTATGAAGTGGTTGAGGTCAAGAGTATGCCCGACGGGACGGTTGACGTTGATGATCTCCGTGCCAAGCTTGACTCTACTATAGCCGCCGTCATGATGACCAATCCCAATACTACGGGTATGTTTGAAAAGAACATCCCCGAGATTGCAGAGGCTGTTCATGCTGCTGGTGCACTGATGTATTACGACGGGGCAAATTTGAACCCTCTTCTCGGTGTGGCACGTCCCGGAGATATGGGCTTTGACGTGATGCACGTCAACCTTCATAAGACATTCTCAACACCTCATGGCGGAGGTGGGCCCGGCAGTGGCCCCGTTGGTGTATGCCCGCGCCTTGAACGTTTCCTTCCTTCCCCAAGAGTCGTAAAATATGCCGACGGCACGTTTGGGGTGCGGGAAGATATCGACAGCTCACTCGGCCGTGTTTCGTCATGGCTTGGAAATTTTGCAGTGGAAGTGAAAGCTCTGGCTTACATCATGAGTCTTGGTGCTGATGGTCTCGCCCATGTTGGTCCTCTCGCTACAATCAATGCCAATTATATAATGGAGAGTCTGAAAGACCTGTACCTGTTGCCTGTTCCCGGACCATGCAAGCATGAATTTGTGTTTGACGGCCTCCGCGACAAGTCTACCGGTGTCACGACTCTTAATATCGCCAAGAGGCTTCTTGACAAGGGATTCCACGCTCCTACCATTTATTTCCCGCTTCTGTTTCATGAATCGCTCATGGTTGAGCCCACAGAAACCGAGAACCGCGAAACCCTTGACAATTTTATCAAGGCTATGCGCGACATTGCAGCCGAAGCTGTTTCGTCGCCTGATACTGTCAAGAACGCTCCCCATTGTACACCGGTGAGTCATCCCGACGAAACGAAAGCGGCGCTCACCCCCATCCTGACCTATCGCGATCTATGCCAACAGTAGACAATATTATTATTGGTGCGGGCCCCGGCGGCTATCCCCTGGCTGCCGGGCTCGCTTCCCGCGGGGAAACGACTTTAATAATAGAGCGCAATCTTCCGGGGGGGACCTGTCTTAACCGCGGTTGTATTCCTACAAAGTGTCTTTGCGCCTCGGCCGATGTCTATCGCGAGGCCGTGGGGGCTGCAGTTATGGGAGTTGATGTGGAGTCTGTTTCTTTCAATGAGCAGGTCGCCTTTAACCGCATGCAGCAGGTGATGCAAAATCTGCGCGACGGCGTTTGTGCCGAGCTCAAGGGTGTCCATTATATCAACGGTGAAGCGACAGTGCTTCCTGATTGCTCGGTGAAAGTCGGGGATGAAGTTTACAAGGCAGATAGTAAACTTGTTATCGCGACGGGATCACGTCCCGCATTGCCTCCGATTGACGGAATTGAAGAAGCGATGACAAGCGACGATTTCCTGGGACAACCTATACAGCGCGGCTCATACGTTATTATAGGCGGCGGCGTAATAGGTCTTGAACTTGCATCCATTCTCGGTTCGATTGGCTTGGAAGTTACGGTAATAGAATACTTCCCGGAAGTTCTTCCTGCTTTTGACCCCGAAGTTGCCAAGCGTCTGCGCATGGCGATGGGACGACGTTCCACGACATTTAAACTCGGAGCGGCCGTTAAATCTATTTCGCGCGTTGACGGTCATCTTGAAGTAAAATTCAGCGATCGCAAGGGAGATTCATCTCTCTATGCCGACCATGTGATTGTCGCTACCGGCCGCCGTCCCGTGGTTCCGGCAGGAACAGTCGAGGCCGGAATTGAAGTCGACAGTAAAGGATTCATTAAAGTCAACGAGGAAATGCGCACAAGTGTCGAAGGCGTTTATGCCATCGGCGATGTAAACGGCCTCTCTATGCTTGCCCACAGCGCCACTGCACAGGCGCGTGTTGTCCTTGACGGAGATCCCGGAAGATTTTGTGGCAAACCGGTTCCCTCGGTCGTTTTTACCGAGCCGGAGGTGGCCACGGTAGGCGCGATCCCCGCTGCTCTGCAAGAAGCCGGGATTGCTTTCGATGTCCACAAGCGTCAATTTGCGTCCAATGGGAAAGCCCTTGCAATGGGTTGTTCCAGTGGGTTTGTGAAAATACTGACGGCTGCCGACAACGGTCGAGTTCTCGGCATAAGCATCTTCGGACCTCATGCTTCTGACCTGATTTCTGAGGCGACAATAGCTGTCACCGAAGGCTTCAGTCTTGCCGATCTCAGAAACCGCTTTATTCATGCCCACCCTACTCTTCCCGAAATTTTTGCGTGAAAACAAGGGCAAAAACTTGCACAGTCGATAAAAAAGCAGTAATTTTGCGTCGGTTTTTCGGGCACTTGTCCGTAAACCGCTAAAACATAATATTTAACCACTCATTTTTTAACAATGCAGTACGAAACCGTTTTCATTTTAACTCCCGTTTTGTCTGATGTTCAGATGAAGGAAGCGGTAGAAAAGTTCAGCAAAGTGCTCACCGACAACGGTGCGCAGATTGTGAACACCGAAGAATGGGGCCTGCGCAAGCTCGCATATCCCATCCAGAAGAAGTCCACAGGCTTCTATTGCTTCCT
Organism: uncultured Bacteroides sp.; assembly: GCA_964454365.1. Taxonomy (GTDB): domain Bacteria; phylum Bacteroidota; class Bacteroidia; order Bacteroidales; family Muribaculaceae; genus CAG-873. The sequence goes on from CAYVTB010000016.1 coordinate 22,779, forward strand.
CGAGTTCGACGCACCCACCGACGTGGTGAAGAAACTCGAAACCGCCTACCGTCGCGACGAGCGCGTGCTCCGCTTCCTCACATTCCGTCAGGACAAGTACGCCGCCGAATACGCTGCAAAGCGCCGCAACCTCAAGGCACAGAAACCCGAAGTAGCCAACACTGAAGCAAAGGAGGACTAAACCATGGCACAAGCTCAATCCGAAATCCGCTACCTCACCCCCATGAGCGTAGACGTTAAAAAGAAAAAATACTGCCGTTTCAAGCGCAGCGGCATCAAGTACGTCGACTACAAGGATCCCGAATTCCTCAAGAAGTTCCTCAACGAGCAGGGCAAAAT
>CAYVTB010000017.1:0-22098 GCA_964454365.1 uncultured Bacteroides sp.
GGACACAAGGATTTTCAGTCCTTTGCTCTACCAACTGAGCTATGGCACCTCCTGTTTTTGCGTTGCAAAGTTACGCAGTTATTTTGAGGTGTGCAACTTTTGAGGCAACTTTTTTAAAAGATACCGAATTTTTTGTATTCTTTTTGAACGACGGTGATTCTAAATGCCCCTCCGGTGCCGGTCACGAGGAAGGTGCATGTGCGCTTTTTACCGGTGTTCGGCTCCACTGTGATGGTCAGCGTGTCACCCTCATGGACATATTTGACCCAAGGCTGCAGACCATTGAATGTCCAGTTGCCATCGGCGCTGAGACTCATTTCTTGTGGCTCGGGATTCTTGGCCGCAAATTCAAATTCCTGATCTACCGTCAGTAACGGCGCTTGAACCGGTGTCTCGGGTTCCTCTGCTGCAGGAACGGTATCCACCGGTTGCGGAGCGACCTTAGTCTCTACCGCAGGTTCTTCTACGACCGGCGCCTCGACTTCGGGCTCTTCTACTGCCGGCTCTTCCGAGACCGGTTCTTCCACAACGGGTTCATCAACCGGAGGTGCAGGTCTTTCGTGAATGATCGCTGCGGTGTCGACGGGCTCCGAAGCTGCCTGCACGGGATTCTCGCCGGGGACCTCCTCAGGCTGATAAGAAATCGAGGCCGGGCTGTCATTCTGTCCGTTGGCATTGAGCACAGGTGTTCCTCCGAGTCTCTCAATGGTAGCGACACAGATTCGGATCTGCTTCTCGCATTTATCTTTATCGGCCGGCAAGTCGTAACAGTCGCGGGCCTGTTCAAAGAGCGAAATGGCTTTGTTTTGGGCAACAACCGTGAGAGTGCGTCTCACACCTATCCCCTCGCGATATAGATCGTCGCAATCAGCGGCTTTTATGAGCAAGGGCAGCAGCATGAGGACCAGCGCAAGGATAAACTTAAGAATCTTTTCCATCGTTATGTAATGATTTTGATTTATTCAATAGCAAATTTTGACATCAGCGAGTCCAGAGTCTTGATTCTCGCATCAATGTCGGCAGCGAGTCGGGGAAGGTCACTGAACAGGTCGGCTTTGGCAAGCAAGGCCGCCTTAGCGGCGCGCACCGAGTTGTCGGCCCGTACTCTCAACAACGAATCTACCGGTGACAGCCCGGCAACGGCTGCGAGGGAATCGGCACGGGCAATAGCCAGGCGGGCTCCGGAATAGGCAATGTCGGGAGTATCGTGATCGCGGTCGCCGACACGCAACAACGAATCGGCTACCCGCAAGGATGCTTCAATATCTTCCTGCACACGGCCGCAACCTGAGACCTCCTCCCGGCTTACGGAAGTTGACCCGAGCCACATGCCGAGCCCGAATAACACCACAACTATGGCGACGGCAAGCCACCGCGCCCGCAGATGACGGCGCGCCGTGGCGGCATTACCGGTTGACTCGTCAGCGGGATCCATCAGCGCGAATATATCACCTTATTCTCGCGGTTGAGTACTCTCACATGGCAGGCGACACTGCCGGGCACCCCGAGATAATTATGGGGGAATTCGGCATAGTCATCGCCGATCTCGGAGACCTCCGAGCGGTTGTAGTTATTGCCCGAGACAGTTTTGAGCGCGATAGTGATAGTTACCGAGGTAGGCGTAGCCGTGATGCTGCGCATAACCATGCCGTCCATGATCTCGCGCGGGCAGCTGGCGGCCTGTTTCTTCACGGCGGCCATCCACTGAGGCTCGGGACCGCCTGTCGAGCTTTCGCCCGGGGCAGAGTTGAAATCCCAGCGGTCGGCTTCCTTGTCCCATGTACCCGTGGCAACGAGCTGCTTGCTCTTGTTGAGCCTGCGCGCCGACAGAGGCGTGAAACCGTCGTCGCTCACCTTGATTTCCACGATGGCAAATCCGTCGGGGCCGTCCGTGAGATTACCGGCGCTGTCAAAGATTTCCTGGCGGGTCATGGTGTTCTTATCGTTGTACTGGCTCTTGACATTCATAAGCAAACGGCCGTCGGCAGTGAAGAACTGCTCCGCAACGTTATTGTTGCGGTCATCATAGGTCATGGTATGACGCGCGCTGTTGTGCAGATGATTTACATTCACCGGTTTCCCGTCCGTGCCGTAGAAGGCCTCAGAAGTGACATTATTGTGATTGTCATAGGTCATGGCACGGCGGTGATAATCCATCTTGTTCATGACCGGCCTTCCGTAACCGTCGAAGGCGGCATATTCGAGCACATTATTGCGGTTATCATAAACGATATGGATCTCGGGAGCGACATCGCTGTTGGTCACGGGCGAGCCGGCAGTCGTGAGACTGCGCGACTTGATGACGCGGCCGCGGTTATCAAACTCGCTGATGCGGCGGTGAGCACCGTCGGCAGCCGCTGCGGGTTTGCCCGAGGCATCCCAGTAAGAAGTCTCGGTCAAATTACCATTGGCATCGTAAACATATCGGATTTCGCTGCAGGTAACGCGGCGACCTGCTCTCAGATTCTGCAGGAGGGGCACGTTGACGCGGCGGTCGGCAAGATCTGTATGTTTAACCGACGTCTGCTTGCCCATGTCGTTATAGGTAAAGTGTTCCTTGGCTGTGCCCCCCTGCAACTGGCCATCGGCGCCGGTAGTCCACTGAGTGGCAAGGCGGCCGCGGTTATCATAAGTATAATGAACAGTGGAGAGCAGACGGTTGTCAGCTCCATAATTCTGCAGCAGGCTCACACGCTGATTAGACGGATCGTAAGCAACGACACGGCGAGCGAAGTCCTTAACTTTCACAAGGTTGTTTGAAGCGTTATAGTAGGCCTGCTCCACGGGGCGTCCCTTGTCGTCATAGCTGAACTTTATCGTCGCGCAACCGTCGCGGTCGTTGACCGGACGGCGGTTGAGATCAAGCATGGAGATGGTCTGGACCGAACCGTAGGGCGAGTAGGTATAAGCAGTCGAGCTGACACCGCGCCCGTTGAAAGCAGGCTCTCCGTCGCTGTCAAGATAATTCATAGAGACGATACGACCCAGATTGTCATATTCATAAGTTACCGCCGTGGCAGTGCCGCCGAGAGTGGCTGCCGAGCCGTCGATGCGGAAATTCTCTTCCTTCTCTATATCGCCGACCTCGTTATAAGCCAGGACGCTGCGCGAGATATTATCAATATTGTCGGCCGGCTCCATGTCCTCGTCAAGAATCTTTATTTCCGTCGGAAGGCCGTCGTCGGTGAACTTCGTGCTGATAGCCGATGTCTGGACGCCCTCGTAGATGCCCGTCACGGGATTACCGTCCTCGTCACACATGCGCACCACGGCGTTAAAACCGTTGCCATCGGACTCATAGGTCAGAATAGAGTAACCGTCCTTGCCAAACATTGCATTGCCGTCGGCATCAAGCATCGTAACCTTCGTGAGGAAACCGTGGTCATAGACATATTTGTAACCGAAAGCACCCGACTTTCCGCTTGCCACGGGCTCGTCGTCGCCGTTAAAATACATCTCAGTCACGATATTGCCTACCTCATCATATGTCAGACGTGCACGATGGATGTTGTAGCCCTGATGTGAGGGATTGCCGTCGGGAGCAAAGAAAGCCACTTCAATGCGGTTCCCCTCGTCGTCATATTTATAACGGCTGATGGCGGTGCCGTTGGTATCGCCAACTGGATTACCGTCGCGGTCGATGAAAGTAACCTCCGTCACGCGGCCGTCGGCATCGTATTTATAGCGTTCGCCGTATATACCGTTAAGGTCGGGAGTAGGCTGCTTAAGCAGCGACAGGTTCTGGCGCTCGATAAGACGTCCGTTGTCGTCATACTCCAGGAACATGTGGGCGATATTTGACGAGGAAAGATTGTCACTGCCCGTCGGAATCTTAGTCACCGGCGAGGTGCCGTCAAAGAACTTGGGGGAATTCTTCTCGTCGTCATACTGGAACGATACCGTGTTGCCCTTGTCGCTGTAGGTAAATTTATAGAGTACCTTGCCATGGGAATTACGGGCGATCATGTGATCCACGCGGTCGTTGGAGCCGTAGAAATATTCCTGATCGGGGAAGCGCAGCCCGACGTTCTCCGCATCGGGATCATCGACGATCTTGCCTTTTGAATTCACCAATGACACACGGGTTACTTTACCGCCTCGAGTCTGGATGCGGTAGCTGGTGTGACGCGCGCGGTGTTCCGAGCCCGTCAGGGAACCGATGCCTATCGGCGTGCCGTTCACCTCGACATAATCACGGTAGTAATATGTCTTTGTACGCAGCATGCCCCATACAAAAAATCCGGCCAGCACGATTACAAGTCCCAGGACGATGGCGCCGACTTTCAGGGTGCGCTTGTTACCCTTGTTTTCCTTCCAGGAGCCTGTCTCCAGCACACGCGCCGTCGTTCGACGGATCTGCTCGGGAGTCGGGCGCTTGGCAGGATCGGGATCAAGCATTGAATAAATAAGTTTCAAAAGATCTGGCGACAGGCCCGGCACATCGATGGGGGGAACAGGTTCGCCCTGGGCCTGCACGAGACCGCCATGATCACCGAAGGGAGCATTCCCCGTGAGCATCTCATAGGCCGTAGCGCCCAGGGCCCACACGTCACCCTTGCTGTCCGAGACACCGTTGAAACGCTCCGGCGCCATGTAAGCGCGCGTACCGCCGTAGGTCTCGGAGGCCGAGTCGCGACCCGTCGAAATACCGAAGTCACTCACCAGATAATTGAGATCATCGTCAAGCATGATATTGTCAGGCTTGATGTCCTGGTGGATGACATTGTGCTGATGCAGATATTCAAGGCCGGTGGCGACGTCATGAATGAGTTTAACGATGTCGTGCTCCTCGCAACGACCTATCATGGAGCTGACTGAACCGTTCTCACAATAGGGCAACACGAGATAGGGCACACCCTGATGGACCGAGTAGTTGGTAGGCGTCAGCAGATTCTGGTGATTGATATTGTATACAGTCGTAAACTCGTTCTGGAAATCCTGCTGGCCATAGGAGTCCATCTCCGTTTCCTGGGCCGCGAAAATCTTGATGGCGACCTTCAGATTGTTGGTGAGGGTATCTTCGGCGAGCCACACCTGGGCCGAGGCGCCCTGCCCCAGCAGCTGAACCAGGCGATATCTATTGTCAAATACTGTGTTTTCTTCTAAATACATGTTCCGAAGTATTAAGATTGGGAAACGGGATGAAATCACATGATGTTGAGCACAACATCATCGAAAACGGTAAAAGCCAGAATAGCCATCACAGCTATAAAGGCCACGAAGCACAGGATTATTGTAATCCAGGGGAGGGAACGGGACGCTGCGTTTTTACCCGAAGAACGGCGACGCACGGTGCCGTTGCTGTCCTTGACGGCCTTGCCCGGCGGTTCTGTTCCCTGGGTGTTAGAAACGTTGACCGGCGGGAATGTTCCGCTGCTAAAGCGCTCTGTAGCGTGACTTCCCGTGTCAGCGCTTTCACCCATAGGCTCCGTGGGGAAAATTCCTGCATGGTCGAAGCGCTCGGTGCCTCGGCTGGTTCTCGGCGCAGGCTCGGGAGCAGGGGCAGGCTCGGCCGGAGCCGCATACGCCGCCGGATTGATGCGACGGGTACGTTTGCTGTCGATGCGGCGCAGATCGGGCATCAGGTCATAGACCACCGTCCAGTCTATAGGAAAGCTGTCGGCAAGTCTCACTTCATCGTCGGTCGTAATATAAACACTCTCGTTGTGAATCTCACGGCCGTTGATAATAGTGCCGTTGGATGAGTGGTCGGTATATTTCAGTCGTCCGTCGTCCTCGAGAGTGAGGTCGGCGTGATTGTTGCTTACAATTTCAAATGCATTCCCTACCACGAGATCCGAGGCCGGGTTGCGTCCAATAGTTATCGTTGTAGACATGATTACTTAACTTTTATTATACCGGATCGAGATCGGGATCTTTACTTGGCTCGGAAGGTGTTCCGGAGGGCTCCTCAGGCGTGGGCTGCGTTTTGGCGGGAGCCGTCTTCTCTTTTTCAGGCTCCTGCGATACGCGATTGATTACACCTTCAGTATTGATCTGAGCAGGCTGCTCTTCCTCGATGGCTGCCGGAGTCTCGGGAGCGGTTGCTCTGCCTGCATTGTTACCGGTTTTCGGAGCCGCAGGTCCGGGCTCGAGTTCTGAAACGAGCTCTTCCGTTTCGGGCTCTGCTAATTCTTCTGTCATCTCGGTTTCATCCTCAAAAATTTCAAGGCGTCGCTCGGCAGGATTCTCAGCGGCTTGATCTTCAGTCGGCTTGAAATAGAAATAAGCGCCGACGCAGAAAATCACAGCAGCCACGAAACCGCATATAGCCCACACCCATGCCGGCATTTTCTTACCTTTGGCCGGGGCTTTCTGTGTTTTGGGATCGGTGTCGGCCGTTTCATTTTTCTGAATAGGAGAAGCTTCGGGCGTCTTGGGCACGTCCTTCACGGTTATGCGAGTATCGGCTGCCTGCGCACCGCCGGAATCAATGCGCGCGACAGCAACCGTTACATTGTCATTGCCACCCGCTGCTAACGCGCCGTCGATAAGGGCATCTGTCAACTGGTTGACATCGTCGGGGCCTTCCTTTATTAGCTTGCTTATCTCATTATCGCGCAACATTCCGTTCAAACCGTCGCTGCACAGCAATATGAGGTCACCATCGCAGAGCTGCCGCGGCTGTAGCAGACAGTCGGGCTCTGCTTTCTGATGTGCGTCGCAGAGGCAGCGGGTAATAACATTGTTATCAGGATAGTCAAATGCTTCCTCGGTCGTGATCTTGCCCAGGTCGACCAGCGCTTGCACATAAGAATGATCCTTGGACAACTGCACCAGTCCGTTGAGAGGATTGTATAGATAAGCTCGCGAGTCGCCACACCAGCACACATAGCACTGGCCCTGAAGCAACCAGGCCATTACGATTGTCGTGCCCATCCCACGCGTTTCCGAGGTCGAGCGCGACTTGATGCGGCGGTCGGCCTCGACAACCACGTCCTTCATGAATTTTTCTATCGTGAAGCGGGATTTGAGCACCTCAGGGGTGATCCGCTCGGGTGTAAAGAATTCCCTGACAGTCTCGATCGCTATAGCCGAAGCGACTTCGCCGGCATTCATGCCACCCATGCCGTCGGCCACAACAAGGAGGGCCCCTTTCTCGCCAAGATCGTAGGTCTGGTTATTGACCCAGGTCATCGTCGGCTGGGACAGGTCGGCAGCCGCCTGAAAGTTATCTTCGTTATTGGAACGCGCGCAGCCTACGTCGGTCTTGGCTGCTATACGAAATTTTATATCTGACATACAAATATTTATGATGCGATTTTAAGAGGGTCTCAGATGTCCTCCCCTACCGGGGACAGTTCCTGAATGCTCTCTCCATCGGTCGGTTCATTAACAGGAGTAACAGGTTCAAGTTCAATCGGCTCGGGCAGGATAGCGGGTAGCACCTGCCATTTTTCATCCAATCGGCTGCCGGGAGCAAGGAAACCGGCGACCTTGAATCTCACGAGTCCGGGGCTCTCGATAACGGGGGCTACAAAGAGGCCGCCGAGAATGTCGCCACGGGTATAGGCCGGTGTGATTGTGGCCGGCGAGCCGTCGGCGTTAAAATCTACATTAACGCTTTCGATCTTGATATTCAGTGATGTCGTGCTGTCTATATCAGTATCGGGGAGTAGAATGTACCACACGGCGAAACCACGCGTCGTCTCGGTTGGAACCATCGTTTCGAGAGCAGGCGCCCCTTCAATAGACCCGGTGCTGACGAGTCTCAGCGGAGATGACGAATTTCCGGCAGGGACTTCCTCGCCAAGCGTCGACTCTATATCAAGCGGCTGATAGAGAGCGTCCGGGGCAAGGAGTGCCATCGTGCGGTCATGGAGATAGGGCTGATAGGCCGGATTCTCACGATAAGTATTAAACTTCGGGTCGCCTGCCCAGGGCATAAGCGCGGCCTCGGGAATCACAATCCCGCCGGGGACGATGAAAGCCATCGAATAGTCGCGACCGAAGACCGTATCGTTCTTCGCGGCATATTTCTGCGACAGATCGGAGTTGGCGACCAGATAAGTCGACCTCACAACCCTCACCGCCGGAGACAGGGCATCTGACAGGAAATCAAGATTTACCGTTTTGAGCAGTTGCGACTGAGCCTGCAGGGAGGGAGCCGCAGCGAGTACCGCCAGCGCTATTGCCGCTTTTTTAATAATATTCATATTTTTATCTGCGTAATATCAGTTATGTAATAAAGCTCAATCCATTGCCGACAGAGGCACGACACGGGACTTCCACTTGGCGGTGTAGTCGGTACCTCCACCACGCAGGCCCAGACGTTCCTTGCCCGACAGGATACCCACCACGACTGGACGGCCGTCGCGCTGAGCAAAGACAGGACCGCCGGAATTGCCATGGTCGACCTCGTCATTGGCAAGAAGTATAATACCGTCATAGAGGCCGCTCTGGCCGACGGATGATTCAATATAGTTGGGGCTCACGCGTCCGGTGTTGGAGTATTCCTCAGTACCTACGCTGCGGGGGAAGCCGAGGATATGGAGCTTGGTGCCCGCGCCGAGATTGGAACTCCAGTCGGCATCAAATTCCAGGCCGCCGCTCTTGCCGGTGCGACAGTAGGCCCAGTCGTCGGCACCAACCATCGAGGTGCTGTACTTGACAGGCAGCAGCAATTCTTCACCCGAGTCATCGGTGACGGTCACCGTGCCGGTGTCATACTCTGTATAGCCCCAGCGCCAGGGTGATGAGGTGGGAGTGTAGTCCATTTCGATGCGGTCACCCGCGCCGGAGATACCAACCAGGCGGTAGCTCAGCACATCGGGCTCGAAATAGTGGAGGGTGTTGAGCATGGCGACTGTCTCGTCGTCGAAGTCCTCGCGATGGTTGTAGCCCATGTCGACGCAATGCTTGGCGGTTACGAAACGTCCGTCGTTGAGCAGGAAGCCCGTCCCGGAGAAAGCAAAGCGGAATTCATCGTTGATATACACGCCTACCATAATATAGTAAACGTTCTTGGCCACTTCGGCAAAAGCCTGTGGCGTCGGAGCCATCGATGCAGCAGCGGCCCGGGCCTGAGCCTGTGCCCGCTTGGCGAGTTCCTCGACATCGCCGAGGCGCATGGCATTGGCTGCCACGCTCTCATTGGTGCGCAGCAGTTCGCGACCGAGCGAGTCTGCAATTTCAGCATTCTCGTGATTCTCTTCGATGGCCTGGGCGAGCAGTTCGCTCTGGCTGCACACATCGTCGGCGACACTGTTCATGAAGAAGCCGAGATATATCACAGCTCCGACTGCGAGGGCAAGCACGGCGCCGAGAGCAATCATGCCGTATTTGTAGGGCTTCAGTGCCTGCTGCCTGAAAAGATTGAGGCGCTGGGTGAAATTAATCGAACCCATCCTGGCTTTGTCTCCCTGGGGAATGATGAAACGCAGCTTGGGCCCGTTGACCGACAGCTGGATTTCATCGCCGTTCTGCAGATACCATTCTGTGTTGATGCGGCGCCCGTTCAGCAGGGTCGAATTGGTCTGGGAAATCTGCACGAGTTTCCAGTTGTTGGTTTCTTTGTCGCGCACGATTGCGGCATGGCGGCGCGAGACTGTCTTGAACGATTCGTCAAAACGCACCTGACAGCGGGGATCGCGGCCGATCTCTATATTATCAACGATAATCTTCTGAGCCTCGCCCATCTGGTGAAATTTCGATGTCACGCAGTGCTCGAGGATATAATATGTCTTATCGCCGGGACTCATCAACGAGCCCATGCCGGCTCCTACCGTTTTGGAGAACTGGCCCGAAAGGGGTTTTGTCGGATTGGTTGCCATTTTGATAATCGGTTTATTATTGGAGAGTTGTTAATCTGTTTAGCAAAATTAATAGCCTTCGGCACGGAGTTTCACGTCGCCTACCGAGATGATGTCGCCCGGGGTGACCACCATGCCGTCGGTCGAGACCTCGGTGGAATTGACAAAGGTTCCGTTGGTCGACCGCTGCCAGCGGCTGCTCCCGGTGTTCATCACCCACTGGCCGTCACGGATCACCCATTGGCCCAGAGTATAGTCGAGCTCAAATGTGCAATGGCGGCGCGACAAGTAGGTCGATTGAGTTTCTTTGATAGGTATATCGTTCTTCACGGCGGGGTCAAGACGACCGAGAGTGAGCACGGCACAGTCGCCCTTGAGCATATCGTCGAGACGGAACACGCGTCCATACTCCTCGCCTTGCATCACTCGCAGAAGCACACCGTTGATAACCTCGCGGCTGAAATCCTCCTGGCGCGTGCCGGGCCGGTTCACGGGATGGGCGGCTGTTGACGAGGTGACAGGCACAAAGGCCATGGCGTCTGCCGCGCTCTGGAGTCTTTTCTGAAAATTGGGATTGAGACAGCCTTCAAGCAATTTTATCCATTGCTGGCCATGGGGCAGCCGTTTCAGGGGCTCGCGATCCCAGTTACCCGTTCGGCCGCGCTCGGTATAGGGGAGCAGGTCGCGTTCTCCCTCCAGCACTCCGAAGGGCAGGCGGCCGTTGGACAGCAACTGATACATCATCACCCCGAAAGAGAAGATATCGGTCGTCGGAAGTACGGTAGCGTCGCGCACGGGCTTGACTTGCTCGGGCGGCATATAAGCATAGGTACCGAAAATCTGCTTGGGGCGGCCCATGATGTTGCGCTCGGTCATGCGCTTGTTGCGGTCGCCCGATATACCGAAGTCGGTCAGCGCATAAGTACCATCGGCCTTCCTCAGCACATTCTCAGGCTTGAGATCGCGGTGTACTTTACCTGCAGCATGCAGGGCCTGCAACCCGCTCAGCACGTCAAGCGCTATTTTGGAATGGTCGAGGTTGCCCCGCGTAGCCAGGCCTATAAGGTCACCATCGGGACAGAATTCCATCACGATGAAGGGATTGCCGCTCACGAGACCGTGGTCGACCGAGTGGACGAGGAAGGGCGAATCAATGCGGGCCGTCTCATATTCCATGTCGAAACGCTGGGCCAGCTGATTGCGGATTTCGGGGTGTACTTCCCACAGGCGCAGCAGCTTGAGGGCATATTGCATGCCATTGGCCCCCGTCACGAGATAGACGTGACCAAAGGAGCCCTCTCCCAGAGAGCGCTCAATGGTATATCGGCCGGCAATTATATCGCCGGGACGTACACGCACATTCTCGATAATTGATGTCGGCTGAGCCATTGTAATTCAAGAATTTACTTAAAAATGAAAGATCAGTCGGCACTGTCGGCGTTGAACACAAACAGACGGCTGCCCATCAGGATAATGTCGCCGTCCTTGATTTCAGTCTTGCGGCCGGCGCGTACGAATGTGGTCTGGAACTGAGACTTATCCTCGATATACCACTTTCCGTCCTCGCAGGTGATGCGAGCCTGCTCGCGCGATGTGATCGAGTTGTTGCCGGGCTCGAGATTGTTGCGGTTAAGGCTCACGCTTTCACCCTCGAAATCGAGATTGGTGTTAGACAGGCGTTCGCCTTCGCGGGGCTGGAGAGTAAGCTTAAACTCGGGAACGATGCGCTGAACGAGCGGGTTGACCGTGCCTGAGAAAGCAGCGGAAGGTTTCTGGAAAGCATCCTGAACTCCGACGGTAGCCTGGCGCTTGAAAGCAGGCTCTGCAGCAGGAGCAAGCTTGGGAGCCTCGGCGACCGGCGCAGCTGCAACGGGCGTCTCCGGAACAGCAGGTTTCTCGGGAGCGGCAGGCTTCTCGGGGACAGCCGGTGTCACGGAAGCAGCGGCTGTCTCAGGAGCCGCAGGAGCAGTCTCGACTTTAGCAGGAGCTTTGACCTGGAAACGGCAGTTGGGGCACTTGTCAGTGTCGGGGCGCAGCGGATAGCCACACTTGGGGCAAAGTGTAGGCTGTGCTTCCTGTGCTGGCTTGGCCGGGCTTTCCGCAGGGGCTGCGGGAGCTGGTGCTACCGGAGCAGCCTGAGCCCGGGTTGCCTCGGGAAAGGCCTCGCCCTCAAAGACTGTGCCGCCGAGAGGAGCACCGCCGAGCGAACGGCCGCCGGAAACCGGCTTTATCTCGGGAGCGGGAGTTTCCGGGCGGGGAGCCTCAACCACGGGTTCATTCAAAACTGTCGCATTTACATCCTTCGGAGCCTCGGGAGCCGGGGCCTGAACCGGAGTTTCGCCCAGAGGCGCATTACATTTGCTGCAGTTGGTGGCTCCGGGTTTGTTGGGCCAGCCGCAATTTTTACAACGCATAATCTATATCGGTTTATTATAATTCTGTTTTTTATTAATTGTGCAAATTTAGTAATTTTCCCCACTTCTCCGCAATATTTCAGTAACATATTTGACCAACACAAGCGTTTTTATGACGAAAAGCCGGGTTTTTATGACGAAACGTTATTGCCTGCATCAGCTTTTTTTGTACTTTTGCAGCAAATAGCAATAAAAACCCTATCGTCATGAAACATATATCAGCCTTAGCACTCGCTGCCGCACTCGCCCTGCCGGCCATTGCAGCCGAGCCTGCCGACTCTGTGGCAGCCGATACCGTCGGCTTCTGCTTCACCGATGTCATCACCGTTCCGACAACCTCAGTCAAGGACCAGAACAAATCGGGCACATGCTGGTGTTTCTCGGGACTGTCGTTCATCGAGAATGAAATCCTGCACAACACCGGTGACTCGATAGACCTCTCGGAAATGTTTGTCGTGCGGCATTGCTACTCTGACAAGGCCGACCGATATGTGCGCATGTACGGCGGAACAAATTTCAGTCCCGGCGGGTCGGTACTTGATGTGCCCTATGTCATGTCGCGCTACGGCATCGTACCCGAGGAAGTCTACGCAGGCCTTAACTATGGCGAGAACAAACACGTCCACGGCGAGCTCGACGGAATCCTGTCGGGATTGGTCAAGACAGTCGTCAAGAAGCCCAACCGCAAGATCACTCCCGCCTGGCACGAAGCTTTTGAAGGTGTTCTCGACGCCTACCTCGGAGAAGTGCCTGAAGAATTCACTTATAACGGCAAAAAATACACGCCGCAGTCATTTGCTGCATCGCTCGGCGTCTCTCCGGACGATTTCGTAGCCGTCACATCGTTCACCCATCATCCTTTCTACGAGCCCTTCGTGCTTGAGGTGGCCGACAACTGGCTCTGGGCCCCCTATCAGAACGTTCCTCTTGACGAGCTCAAGGCCATTGTCGACAACGCTCTCGCCAACGGCTACTCCGTCAACTGGGCAGCCGATGTCAGCGAGCCCGGCTTCAAGTGGGCCAAGGGCGTAGCCCTGATGCCCGCCGGCCGCGACGAGGGCGACATGACCGGCACCGAGCTCGCCCGCTGGGTCAAGCTCAGTGACCGCGACCGCGAAAACGAGCGCTACAACTTCAACGGTCCCGTCGAGGAAGAAGTTATCACTCAGGAGTACCGCCAGGCCATGTTTGACTCCCAGGAGACAACCGACGACCACGGCATGGTTATCATCGGCACCGCCGTGGACCGCCTCGGAAACCGCTACTACAAGGTCAAGAATTCCTGGGACACCAACAACGAGTACGGTGGCTACTTCTACGTCAGCGAGCCCTATTTCCTTGCCAAGACCATCGACATTCTCGTCAACCGCAAGGCCGTGCCCGCCGACATTGCCGCCCGCATGGGAATCAAGCGTAAATGAAGACTATAGGGCTGCTGTCCGACACCCACTCCTGCTGGGACGACCGCTACGCCATCCATTTCAAGGACTGCGACGAGATATGGCACGCCGGAGACATCGGCTGTGATGATATCCTCGACCGCCTCCGGGGCGTCGCTCCGGTTGTGAGAGCCGTGCGCGGCAACATCGATCATGGCCCTATATTGCGCCACTGCCCCGAGATACAACAATTTGAAGTCGAGGGAGTCGGTGTGTGGATGACCCACATCGGCGGCTACCCCGGGCGCTATGCTCCGGGGGTGCGTCGTATGCTGATCGACGCACGGCCTCGCCTGATGATTGCCGGCCACAGCCACATTCTCAAGGTAATGTATGACCCGGAACTCGACTTGCTGCACGTCAACCCCGGCGCCGCCGGCTACCATGGCTGGCAGCAGCAGCGCACCTTGATGCGACTGCAGCTCGAAAACGGGAACATCACCGACCTCCAGGTTATAGAACTCGGTAAATTAAAAAGTTAAGCGATGAAAAACCTCATATCGTTTATAGCTGTGGGCGCCATGATTGCCCTGCTCGCCTCGTGCAAGACTACCGAGGCCAATTATCGCGCTGCCTATGAACGGGCCGTCAGCGGCCGTGACAGCCTGGCGACGATCGAAAATACCATATACGGCCGACATCGGCGCTCGATGGGAGCCAGGGAATTTGTCATGGGCACCGACACTTTCGAGATCCGCAGCCAGCGCGTGAAGGTCACTGAAGGCGGGGGTGGCATCCCAGAGAATCTGCGGCCCTTCAATGTCGTCGTAGGGCAATTCAAGCAGCTCTTCAACGCCCGCTCCATGCGCGAGCGCCTTGCTGATAACGGCTACCCCTCGGCATTTGTGGTGGAGACGGCCGAGCCCTACTACTACGTCGTCCTGTCGTCCCACAACGACCAGGCGGCCGCGGCTGTCGCCCTTCGCGACATCCCGGAATCTTTCCCGGTGGCAGTCAAGCCTCCGCTGCCTTTTATCCTGCAGACGTCCCGTTAATTTTCAACGATAAAGCCCTGTTTCTTGAGTTCGTCGCGGATTTCTGCGATGTGCGCTTCGTCGCGCGTCTCGAGCTCGAGGCGGATGGAGCAGCCGTTGATTTCGGTAGTGACGTTGGTACGCTCGTGAGTGACCGAAATCACGTTGCCGCCGCAATCGGCTACCACGCCAAGCACGCCCGAAAGCTGCCCCGGCTTGTCGACAAGGTCGATTATAAAAGTATACTTGCGGCCGCTCTTAGTGAGACCGCGGGTAATTACGCGGTTAAGGGTATTGACATCGATGTTACCGCCCGAGACGATACAAACGACCTTCTCGCCTTTAACCGGCAGCTTGCCAAACATCACGGCGGCCACAGCAACTGCTCCGGCACCCTCGGCCACGACTTTCTGTTTCTCCATCAGCGCGAGAATGGCGGCAGCCGTCTCGTCGTCATTGACGGTCACGATCTCGTCGATATAGTTGCGGCACAATTCGTAGGTGAGATTTCCGGGCTGCTTCACGGCAATACCGTCGGCAATAGTCGATACGCTGTCCAGATGACACATCTTGCCTTCCTTCACGGAGCGCTCCATCGAAGGCGCTCCGGCAGCCTGCACGCCGTAGACTTTCACGTCGGGACGCAGAGTCTTCACAGCAAAGGCAACTCCCGAGGCGAGGCCGCCACCACCGATGGGGACGACAACCGCCTGAACGTCGGGTAGCTGCTCCAGAATCTCAAGCCCTATCGTACCCTGACCGGCGATGACCTTCGGGTCGTCAAAAGGATGAACAAATGTGTAACCCTCCTTGTCGCGGAGCTCCACAGCCTTGGCATAGGCATCATCATAGACACCGGGAACGAGACAGATCTCGGCTCCGTAGCCTCGGGTCGCTTCGACCTTGGAGATCGGCGCGCCTGCCGGGAGACATATCAGTGACTTGATGCCGTTGTGAGTGGCTGCGAGCGCAACGCCCTGGGCATGGTTGCCTGCCGAGCAGGCGATGACTCCTCGCTTCTTTTCCTCCTCGCTCAGGCAAGCTATCTTGTAATAAGCACCGCGCAACTTGAACGAACCGGTTAGTTGCAGATTCTCGGTCTTGAGGTAAAGTTCGCAGTCGGGAGCGAGGCCCGGAGCGGGTATCACTGTGGTCTTGCGCGCGACGCTCTTCAGAACGGCGGCAGCATTGAATACTTCACTGATATCTATCATGGCTGTTGTATTTGTCGAGACTGCAAATTTACACATTTTTTGTCCCTTATTGCCATTCACCAATATATTTTTTGTGTGGTTTATCTTTTTGTCGTACCTTTGCATTCCCCTTCCGGGGGCTAACAAGTGCTGACTTAATCATCTATCCATAACTGACAATGGCAGAAATCAAGATAGCTGGAATAATGAGGGCGGGAGCTTTTTCGCCCAACCATATAGGAAACGACGCCGCCATTTTCAATGTCGTCGCCGAGCAGTTGCGCAAGCGCGGCTGCGAAGTCAATATCTATTCCGAAGAACAGTTCTGCAACGGCAACATCAGCGAGCGGATCATCCTCAACATGTGCCGTGAACGCGCGTCCATTGAAAAACTGCAGAAACTCGAGGACGACGGCTGTCTTGTGGTCAACTCGGGCTACGGCATCGAGAACTGTACCCGCGAGCGCATGACCCGCATGCTCATGGCCTCGGGAATCCCCTACCCTGAGAGCCTCATTGTCGACACCGACGAGGTCGTGCGCGACAATCTCCAGCGGGCCGGCTTCGGTGCCTGCTGGGTGAAGCGGGGCGACGAACACACCCGCCACCGCGAGGACGTCACCTACGCCCGCCATCCCCAGGAAGCCCAGGAAATCATCCAGGAATTTTTCCTGCGCGGTATTCACCGGGCTGTCATCAACCGCCATCTTCAGGGTGATCTCGTGAAATTCTATGGCGTGGCTTCAACCCCGTTCTTCTTCTGGTTTTATCCCTTTGACGAGCATCACAGCAAGTATGGCGCCGAGGCTGTCAACGGCGCGGCCCATCACTATGAGTTCGACATCGACCGCCTCAAGGCAATCTGCAACAAGGCCTCTGAGGCTCTTGACGTCAAAATATACGGCGGCGACTGCATCATAGGCACCGACGGCTCTATAAGCATCATCGACTTCAACGACTGGCCTTCCTTCGCGCCCTGCCGCCAGGAAGCCGCCCCGGTGATAGCCCGCATGGTCATGAACCTCATAAAACAACAGGGCTGATGGCTGCTCGAGACAACCGTTTTCCCCTGCTGCCGCGCATGATAGCGACCACGCTGGGTTGCGGCTACTGGCCCTGGGGCCCAGGTACGATGGGCGCCGTGGGCGGTCTTGTCCTGTGGCTCCCCCTGCTCTTTACCGGCGACACCATGATAGCTTTTGGCATCAATGCCGCCCTGGTTCTTATCTTCACGTTCTTAGGCGCCTGGAGCGGGACTGTCGCCGAGCGCTACTGGGGTCCCGACCCTTCGCGCGTTGTGATGGACGAGACCGTCGGTCAGTGGATCGCAATGCTGCCCCTGACGGCTTTCGCGGCCTGTGCCTCGCCGTGGACAATGTGGCAAATGTGGGTCGGCGTCGCGCTCTCCCTCGCTCTATTCAGATTTTTCGATATTGTCAAGCCTCTCGGTGTAAGGTCGATGGAACGCTTCCCGGGCGGCTGGGGTATAATGGCCGATGATATTCTGGCAGGCATCTACAGTGCCCTGTTGGTCATGATTTATGTCGCTGTACTATGAAAACCGATTTTTTCAGTAAGCTATACGACAAGGTGATGCACAGCGGCGGATGGTTCACGTTCATCCGCTCGTCCATTTCGTCGCAGATAGCTTCCTGGATTGACATGGGTACATCGATGCTGTTCTATGCCTTCGTGTTTTCTGCACTCGACCCCTTCTACCGTTCCAATCTCTCGGTAGCTGTCGGTGCAGTGATGGGTGGCATAGTCAACTGCTGCATCAATTACCGCTTTACCTTCCACGCCCAGGGACAGGATGTGAAGGCCGTGGCCTTGAAATACCTTCTGGTTTGGACCGGTAGCCTGCTGCTCAATATGTACGGTACCACCGGGGTAGCGACTCTGTTATCCCGCTGGGAATGGCTGCTGTCGATAGGCTTCAAGCCCGACGGTATTTTTGCCGCCGCCCGTCTCTTTGCCTCTCTTGTAGTTTCGCTCGCCTGGAACTTTGTCCTGCAGCGCAACTTTGTCTACCGCCCGACGGCCTTCGACCCCTGGGCAATACGTTTTATTAACCTTTTTATACCTTCGCGCCGCCGACATTCCGACGGCCATACAAGCAAATAGTGTCATGGAGAAAAAATCTGCATTTCAACGTTTCCGCGACGGATTGCAGCAGGGAATTTATGCTGTAATCAACCCCTTTGTGCGCTTCATGATTAAAATCGGCATCACGCCCAATGTCGTGACCACCATCGGTCTGCTCGGCAATATAGCCGCCGCGGCGATCTTCGTGTGGGCCGCCGGAACAGCCACCGCGGGCAATCCGCGTTACAGCCTCGTGACCCTGGCCGGAGCCGTGATCATCACGTTCTCGCTCTTTGACATGCTCGACGGGCAGGTTGCCCGCATCGGAGGGATGGTGTCGCGATTCGGCGCGCTCTACGATTCAGTGCTCGACCGCTATTGCGAGCTATTCACCCTCGGCGGTATAGCCTGCTATCTGTTTGCCACGGGATACCTCTGGGGCGCCCTGATCACCTTCCTCGCCCTTATCGGCTCGGTCATGGTGAGCTACGTCAGAGCCCGCGCCGAAGGCATCGGCATCGAGTGCAAGGTAGGCTTCATGCAACGTCCCGAGCGTGTAGTCGTCACCAGCCTCGGCGCCCTGATCACCGGTATCGTAGGCATGGCCGGCTGCTCTTTCGATGCCATGTATATACTGATCGCAGCAATGACGGTAATTGCCGTGCTGGCCAATATCACCGCCTTTGCCCGCATAGCCCACTGCCGTCGCGAACTTGAAAAGAAAGCTTAAATGAACCGGGAAAGCTACATAAAGCGTCACATGCCGCCTCGCGCCCACCTGCTCGCCCTGCTGCTGGCTCTCGGAGTGTGGCTGGCTGTCACAGGCCTGTTCATCGGCTTCAGGCCCGAGCATGCTTTCCTCGCCATCCTCATCTTCTCGCTCTTCCTGTGCAACATCTCGACGCGGCACATCATCGTCGCTCTCGCGCCGTTCTTCATTTTCGGCATCAGCTACGACTGGATGAACCTGCTACCCAATTATAAGGTCAATCCCGTCGATATTCAGGGGCTCTATGAGTCGGAGAAGTCGCTCTTCGGCATCGCCGTCTCGGAAAGCCTCGTGCTGACTCCCAATGAGTTCTTCGCGCTTCACAACGCGCCGTGGATGGACTTCCTCGCGGGTTTCTTCTACCTGTGCTGGGTACCTGTCCCTATCGCCTTCGGCCTGTGGCTCTACTGGAAGGGGCAGCGCAAGATCTATCTCCATTTCGCGCTTGTCTTCCTGCTGGTCAACCTCCTGGGCTTCGCCGGTTACTATATCCATCCCGCCGCTCCCCCGTGGTATGTCGCGAGCCACGGCTTCTCATTTATAGAGGGGACTCCCGGGGAAGTCGCCGGGCTTGGCCGCTTCGACGCCATGACCGGCCTGGGCATCTTCAACGGCCTTTATGCCCGCAACAGCAATGTTTTTGCAGCCATGCCCTCGCTCCACTCGGCCTATATGCTCGTCGCCTTCATCTATTCGCTGCGTGCCAAGTGCCCCGCCTGGATGCGCATCGCCTGGGCAGTCATCACCCTGGGCATATGGTTCACGGCCGTCTATACCTCTCATCATTATATCCTCGACGTGCTCGGCGGCATCGCCGTCACGCTCCTCGGCTATGTGATCTTTGAGTGGGGACTGATGAAGATTCCCGCTTTCAGCCGCTTCATCGACCGATATGCGGCCTACATTAATTCCAAGTGAAATATCCATGTTTGTAGATCTTAAACGACAGTATCGCCAATCGCTGAAATCCTACGACACCGAGGAAAATATCGACCTCGCGTTTTATCGTCCGCTGGGCTTTGCGTGGGCCTATCTTTTCAGGAAGATAGGTGTCACCCCCAATGCTGTTACTATCGCCTCGATCTTCATAGGTATCGGCGCGGGCGTGTGCTTCTATTTCAACAATCTCGGCATTAACGTCATCGGCATGCTGCTGCTCGTGTGGGCCAACACGTTCGACAGTTGCGACGGACAGCTTGCGCGCATGACCGGCAACTACTCCCCACTCGGCCGCATACTCGACGGCCTCAGCGGTGACTTGTGGTTTATCACGATCTATGCAGCCATCTGTCTGCGCGAGGACACTTTCTCGCCCTTCTTCAGCGAGTATCCGTGGCTTATCTGGGTCATAGCCGCCATCACCGGAGCCTGCCATGCCAAGCAGGCTGCCATGGCCGATTACTACCGCCAGTTTCACCTCTATCATGTGAAGGGCGAGGACGGCAGCGAGCTCGACCGTGCCTCTGAACTGAAAGAGCGCCTCGCCGCCCTCTCCTGGCGACACAATTTCTGGCGCAAGATCACGCTGTATTTCTATACTCAATACACCGTCAATCAGGAAGCTTGGACACCTGCCATGCAACGGCTCCGTGCCGAGCTGGCTGTCCGTTTTCCGGACGGACGCATCCCGCGCAAATACCGCGAGGCTTTCCGCGCCGCTTCGCGCCCGCTGATGAAATATACCAATATTCTCTCCTTCAACTGGCGCTGCATCGCTCTTTTCGTTTCGCTTTTCATCGGCCAGCCCTGGCTCTATTTCATGTTTGAGCTGATAGTCCTCAACATTCTGCTCATTTATATGATGGTGAGACACGAAAAGATCTGCCGGCGATTCACGGCCGAGCTAAAGGAAGGAAAACACTGAAATACACCTTATATTTTATATCTATAACTGACAACGAAACAACTATTACTGAAATGGAGAAAAAGCCCCGTCCCGATGTCTTTCCCGCCGACAACTGGGTGAAAGTCGTGATAGGCGACCGTCCCTATGTCGGCCGTGCCCTATGCAACGACCGCGCCCACCTCGTATCGACCGTCGATGCCACCGGAAAGAGCGTTACCTTCAGCTGGCCTTATATCTGTGCCAACGCTTCCACAGTCGACATTATTCCGATCAACGATGAGCTCTCTTTCTCAGTCTGATATTAAAGGTCTCCTCTTTGACTACGGAGGCACTCTCGACGCGCGCGGCGATCACTGGAGTGAAGTGATCTACGACAGCTTCGTGGCAGCGGGATATGAATTTCCATGGCCTGTATTCCGCGAGGCCTATGTCTACGCCGAGCGCTATCTGGCAAAAAACTATGTCATCAAGCCCGATTTCACTTTCTATGATCTGATGCTTGCCAAGATCACTTTGGAATGTGAACAGCTTCCCGTTGAAAAAGAAGCTGCCGCTGAGATAGCTGCCCGCGTCGCCGGCCTTTGCGACCAACATGCGCGCAACTGCATCATGGAAGCCCGCCCCTCGCTTGAAGCTCTCGCGGAGCGATATCCCTTGGCGCTGGTCAGCAATTTTTACGGAAATATCGACACGATCCTGCGCACCTACGGCATACGCCATCTTTTCCGCGGAGTCGTGGAAAGCGCCGTGATAGGAATCCGCAAGCCCGACCCCCGCATCTGGCAGATCGGCTGCATTATTCTCGACCTTGCGCCCGAACATGTCCTGGTCGTCGGAGACTCGGTCGACAAGGATATCCTGCCGGCTCGCTCGCTCGGCTGCGCAACAGCCTGGATCCGTGGCCGCCAATGGCGCGACGAAAAATCAGATAAGCAATTGGACGAAAAGTCCACTAACCTGGCCGAAATTACCGCCACACTATTAACGTGAGTTAACATCAATTACATCTAAAACGCCTAAATTTAATATTCATTTGCATAAAGAAGGGGTATGCGGTCATAAATTTACAAATCTTTACTTATTTTAAAGTAAATTATTTTTTGCATTTAAGAAAATATCTTTAACTTTGACCCCGAATCTATATGCGTAATCGCATTTTCTTGCAGAAAATATAGAACATAATAAACTAACCTATACTTAATTTTGACCATGACTCAAAGCAAAGTAAAACCCGCCGAAGGTAAGCTCGGCGTTATGGTAGTGGGTAACGGTGCCGTTGCCACTACATTCATGACCGGCGTGCTTATGGCTCGCAAAGGCCTTGCCAAACCTATCGGCTCCATGACCCAGTACGACAAGATCCGTGTTGGTCAGGGCGCAGACAAGAAATACCTCAAATATGACGAAATCGTTCCCATGGCTAAGCTTGACGACATCGTCTTCGCTACATGGGACGTTTATCCCGCCAATGCCTACGAGGCAGCTATCAACGCCGAAGTTCTCAAAGAAAAGGACATCGAACCCGTTAAGGAAGAACTCGAAGCCATCAAGCCCCTCAAGGCCGCTTTCGACCACAACTATGCAAAGCGTCTCGACGGTGACAACATCATGAAGGGGCTCACCCGC
>CAYVTB010000018.1:0-3157 GCA_964454365.1 uncultured Bacteroides sp.
TGGTATGCCGGCGATGCCGAGGGTCGCGGCGGTATCTATAACTTTGTAACCAAGCGAGGCCTGTGCCGCGGTGACTATTCACGTCTGTCATGGACCCAGGTAGAGACCGGCTCTGCCATCACCTGGAAATATCCTTCCTGTGTGCTGAAGGGAGATAACTCCGTCGGCGAGTTTTACTCGGTCGCTGTCACGCGCAACCGCCAGCAGGCCGACACGGGCACAAAGATGATTCACGTCGGCCGCAACACCAGCTCGACAATCGTTTCAAAAGGTATCTCTGCCGGTCACAGCTCCAATGCCTATCGCGGGCTTGTCAAGGTGCTTCCCGGAGCCGAGGGCGCGCGCAACTATACCCAGTGTGACTCGCTGCTGCTAAGTTCCGACTGTGGCGCCCACACTTTCCCCTATATTGATGTGCAGAACGACTCGGCACTGGTCGAGCACGAGGCCACGACAAGCAAGATCAGCGAGGATCAGCTTTTCTACTGCAACCAGCGCGGTATCCCGACCGAGGAAGCCGTGGGACTCATTGTCAACGGTTATGCCCGCGAGGTAATGAACAAGCTCCCGATGGAGTTTGCGGTAGAGGCCCAGAAGCTGCTGCAGATTTCCCTCGAAGGCAGTGTAGGCTGAGTTATTAATAATGTAAAATTTATCCACAATGGACAATATACTTTTAGACGTCAAGAATCTTCATGCCGGAATAGACGGCAAGGAAATCCTGCGCGGTATCAACCTCACGGTGCGCCCCGGCGAGGTACACGCAATCATGGGTCCCAACGGCTCGGGTAAAAGCACTCTTTCCGGTGTTCTCGCCGGCCATCCCCGCTACACGGTAACCGAGGGCTCGGCCATTTTCCATGGCCTCGACCTGCTGTCGATGCTCCCCGAGGATCGCAGCCACGAGGGCCTTTTCCTTTCATTCCAGTATCCTGTGGAGATTCCCGGCGTGTCGATGGTCAACTTCATGCGCGCCGCGCTCAATGCCAAGCGCAAGTATTTCGGCGAGCAGCCTCTGAGCGCCGGCGACTTCCTGAAACTCATGCGCCAGAAGCGTGCCATCGTCGACCTCGACAACAAGCTCGCATCGCGCTCGGTCAACGAAGGTTTCTCCGGCGGCGAGAAGAAGCGCAACGAGATTTTCCAGATGGCCATGCTCGAGCCGCGTCTTTCCATTCTCGACGAGACTGATTCGGGCCTTGATATCGACGCCCTCCGCGTCGTGGCTTCGGGTGTCAATAAACTCAAGACTTCCGAAAACGCTACAATCGTCATAACCCACTATCAGCGCCTGCTTGACTATATCCGTCCCGATTTTGTCCATATCCTTTACAAGGGCCGCATCGTTCACTCGGGCGGTCCCGAGCTCGCTCTCGAGCTTGAGGAAAAGGGTTATGACTGGATTAAAGAACAACACGATTTTCAATGAGCAGTCTCGACCAATATCTGAATTTCTTTGACGAGCATCGCGCGGTTATCGACTCACACGCTACTGCAGCGCTCAATGCCCGTCGCGACTCGGCGCGTGAAGTGCTGTCGCGTGCCGGGCGTCTTCCCCGTCGCGGCGATGAAGGCTTTGATGTCGTTTCGCTCGAAGACATGTTCGCTCCCGATTATGGTATCAATGTCGCCCGCGTGCCTATCGGTACCGACGACGGAGGCCGCGCAGGCGTGCACGGTGCCGACATTCCCCATGCAGGCACGGTTGCGGTGAGCCTTGTCAACGATGCTTTCCGGGCCCCGGGCCTGAAATCCCTGCCCGGCGGAGTAGAGGTGATGTCTCTTGCACGCGCCGCCGAGCTCTATCCCGAGCGCTTCGCTCAGGAAACGGCGCCGGCCGGGAATCCGATAGTCGCTCTCAACGACCTGCTGGTGCAGGACGGTGTCTATATCCACGTCCCTGCCGGCATCACGATGGATCGCCCGGTGCAGATTCTCGCGACGTTCAATGCCTCACAGCCGATGCTGGCGGCGCGCCGCATCGTCATAGACGTTGACGACAATGCCCGCGCCACGGTCATTACCTGTGATCATCCTCGCACGACCGAGGTCGATTATCTCTCGTGCCGTGTCGTTGAGGCGCGCGTTGGCCGCGATGCGTCGCTCGATTTCTATGACCTGGAGGAAGCGACCCGCCGTTGCTCGCGTGCATCGGTATTTGCCGCCGCCCAGGAAGGCGGCAGCCGCCTGAACGTTGTCTCCCTTACACTCGATGGCGGCGTCACCCGCAACGAGTATTATGTGAAGCATCTCGATACCCATTGTCATTCCCGTCTCAACGGCCTTGTCGTGGCCGGGGGCGCCCAGGTTGTGGACAACGCCACCTACGTCACCCACGACCATGAGTCGTGTACCAGCGAGCAGATGTTCAAGTATGCTTTGTTCGATTCCTCGCGGGGCGGCTTTGACGGTCTCGTCACCGTCACCCATGGCGCACGCTTCACCGATGCCCGCCAGAGCAACCGCAACCTGCTGGTATCGCCCGCAGCGCGCATGCATGCCATGCCGCGTCTCGTGATTGACTGTGACGACGTGAAGTGCTCCCACGGTTCAGCGACCGGCCAGCTCGACAGCGACGCTCTGTTCTACATGCGCTCGCGAGGCATCCCGGAGGCCGAGGCGCGCATGATGCTCATTAACGCCTTCATGAGCGAAGGTCTCGACGCTATTTCCTACGAGCCCCTGCGCCAGAATCTGCGTCTCCTGGTCGACCGGCGGTTGAGAGGATGCACCGATTCATGCGAAAGTTGCAATATTGAGACCCTGGAGGGCCGCCACCCCGTGCAGGGCTAATACACAATTGGCAAGCTATGGATATTACTCAGATACGCAGCCGCTTCCCGATTCTCGAGCGCACGGTCTACGGCAAGCCGCTTGTCTACTTTGACAATGCCGCTACCTCGCAGACGCCTCTTAGCGTCGTCGAGGCTGTCGACGCGGCCTATCTCAGCCACAAGGCCAATGTCCACCGCGGCGTTCACTGCCTGTCACAGGAAGCAACCGATGCCATGGAAGCAGGCCGCGAAGCTGCCCGGCGCTTTATCAATGCCGGAAGTACCGACGAAATTATCTTCACACGCGGCACTACCGAGGGAATCAATCTCGTCGCCACCTCCTACGGCTCGTTGCTCAAAGCCGGCGATGAGGTTATCATCAC
>CAYVTB010000018.1:3257-14680 GCA_964454365.1 uncultured Bacteroides sp.
TTCTCATCCCACAAGATGTATGGTCCCTCGGGCATCGGCGTGCTCTACGGGCGCCGTGAACTTCTCGAAAAGATGCCTCCTTATCAAGGGGGAGGGGAAATGATAGGTCATGTGAGTCTTACCGAGGGTACCACCTGGGCCGACATCCCTTACAAATTTGAGGCCGGCACGCCCGATTATGTCGGCGCAGCGGCTTTCAAGGCGGCTGTGGATTTTATGGACTCTGTCGGTATTGATGAAATCGCGGCTCACGAGCATGCCTTGCTCGACTACGCTACTGCAAGGATGCTTGAGATTCCGGGGATGCGTATCTTCGGCAATGCGCCGGGCAAGTGTGCCGTCATTTCGTTCCTTATCGGCGATGCCCACCATTACGACACAGGGATGTTGCTCGACAAGCTCGGCTTTGCCGTGCGCACGGGTCACCATTGCGCCCAGCCGCTGATGCACGTTCTTGGCGTTGAAGGCACCGTGAGAGCCGCTTTTGCCGTGTATAATACTTTTGAAGAAATTGATGCTTTTATAGCTGCGCTGAGGCGCATCGCCCCTCTGCTGGGCTGATGTCAGGTCGTCAACCTGTTGTAAAGGTCAAAATAGGACTGGAAATTCACGTCGCGGTTAAAACGCCCGGCCACATGCTCGCGACAGCGTTCCGGCGAGAATTCTTCAGGCGAAGACACGATCCTCTTAACTGCCCTCACCACGGCATTGATATCGCGGTGGGGGACTACGAGTCCGGTGCCCGGAGCGATTGTTTCAGGCGCGCCGCCTACGTTGTAGCAGATCACAGGCGTGCCGCAGTTCTGAGCCTCGATTGAAACCATGCCGAAGGTCTCTCCGTGAGAGAGATTCATCAGCACCGAGGCTTGTGAATAAAGCCGCATGAGCTTTTCGGGATCATTAACGCGTTCAATCCCTTCTATTCCGCGTGGCAGTCGTTTTATCTGTTTGGATGTCAACCCGACAAGACGTATGCGGTAACTCGACGGCAAGGCGGCGCGCAGGCGAGCAAAGTCATCGAGTCCCTTCAGGTCAACCCATTTATAGGCAACACCGAGCAGCAGTGGTGAGCGGCTTGTACGCGTGTGCTCGACTGTATTTCCGATGTTGATTCCGTTGTAGATGACTTCAACTGGATAATCTCCGAGATATGATTCCTCGATTGTGGTCTTGAGCCATTTCGAGACGGCCGTTATATGCAGCTTCGGGACGCCCGTGAAGCAGCGGCGCTTTTTATCATAGTTTTCCGGTGAATGATCACGCCAGAGCGATGCGGGATAGCTGTGCTTGCTCGGGCAATCATGACAACCCGCTCTCCATCTGATACAATTCATCTGATCAAAGAATGCGCAGTGGCCGGTGATGGGCCACACATCGTGGAGTGTCCACAAGACCGGCACGCCGGCAGTGCGCAGGAAATCAAAGAGGAGCTTATAATTCAGATAATAGCCGTGAATATTGTGAAGGTGAATCAGGTCGGGTGCCAGACGCTCGATATACCTGAGCAGTGATTTCGTAGCGTGGAGCGACTTGCAGCCGTGGTCGTCGAGAAAGCGCGAGGATAAACCGTGGAGACCGATTGAAAACGGCGAGCCTATGCGATACAGGTTGTTGCAAGGGTCAACACGGTCGACCGACGACGGCCGACCATATGCTATGTGGCTTTCCCAACCATTGGCTTCCGCAAGGCTACCGATGGCGTCGGCTATGACTCCGGGCGCTGTGCGGCCGACGGTAGTATTGATTTGCAACAACTTCTTCACGGCGTGCAAAGTTACTAAAATTTTCAGATTCCGGTCATGCACGCATATATAAAAAATCCCCGCGGAAAAGTGACCGCGGGGATAATATGAAAGAGTAGGGGGAAAGTCTATTTTACTTCACTGCTACCTTGACGGCGCTACCGTGCAGGGACACAATAGCTATGCCGGCAGGAACACCGTGGACAACGGCTTCGCCGCCGATGATTTCGGCACTACCGATCAGGCGACCTTCAAGGCTGTGGACGTTGACCGTTTCACCGTCGGCGACAGCAGCGTTGACAAGAATGTCGTTGCCATGAGCTACGGCTGTGAATGTCTGCTCGCCGTCGATGGCAACACTATAGACACCGGCGCTGACCTTCATCGGGTAGGTGTAAAGGTAGAGGTTGGGGAAGACACTGTTGGTCATCACGCACATCACATCGTCGAGATTACAGTTGAAAGTGGTGACGCCGTTTTCAATGGTATATTCATCGTTGACGATAAGTTCCTCGCCGACGAGTTCATTGTTCTCGTCAAAGGAAGGAACACCGACAAACCAGCGGTAGACAGTCTGTGTACCCTTAACGGTAGCCTGAGATGAAAGATCAACCTGTCCATCTACACATTCAACAGACAAGGGCTGCTGATTGTGGTATTGGTAGACGGCATATTTTGCCGATGGAGTCGGGAGAGTCGCAAATGTAAAGCGGTTGTTATTGATCAGCAGCGACTGCAGTCTGGTGCAAGTCGACACGTCAATCGTCTCCAGCTCGTTGTCCCAGAGCTCGAGCTGTTCAAGGGCCTTGAAAGAACTCAGGTCAATCTCTGACAGCTTATTGTGGGAAAGCAACAGCATCCAGAGACGGGGATTGGATGAGCCGGGAATGAACTCGGAAAGATTGTTGCTGACACAACCCAGTACTTCGAGTTTGTCGAGCGATGAAATATCAAGAGTGGTCAGATTATTATTGGAGAGCGTGAGCGATTTCAGGTTGGGGAACTTCGTAAGGTCAATGCTCTCGAAGGAGTTATCGGCCAGGTTAAGCTGCTCGAGATTCTCTGTGTTGGGGTAGATCATATCGCTGATGCCGGCCTCATTGATGGTGAGAGTAATGAGGTCATTGAGCTTTGATAAGTCGAGATCGGTCATCGTGGCGCCGGTGATCGAGAATACGCTGATCTTTTCAGATTCATCGTAAGCATAAACCTTGACTTCGGCGCCCTCTACTGTCGTGGCATCGAAGAGCAGGTAAGTGGTGTCGAGCATGTATTGATCAAGCGAGCTGCCGTTACCGCTCCAGTCAAAGTAAATGGTTGTGCCTCTGGTCCGGCCGGCAAGAGACAGGCTGACGGGCTCGCCGCCCACCGGGGTAGTGAATGATGCCAGGACGTATTCGGGCATCTTGTCAGCGAGGATATTGGTCGTTTTCATCACGTTTTCACCGCTGAACATGGGCCATGCCTCGTTGGTCATCTCGCAATGAACCTCGCCGACGGAGGTATTGATAAAGCGGGTTACACCGTTTTCAATAGAGTAGTCGACGCCGGGAGTAAGGCAAGTGCCGTCGGTCGTGTACCAGTTGAAGACTGTGCTGTGGCCGTCTTCCGTGCGGCACTGGTCGCTCAGGTCACAGCCGGGACCGCGTGTAGGCAGCAGAACGGGCTTCTGGGGAGCGGCGACGTATTCAAAGTCCTCGGTCTCCACGAGGTAGGGCAGCTTGGAGAACGTGAAGCTGTTGTTACTCAGGTTGACATACTTGAGCGTCGTGGTCACGGGCAGGATAAGCTCCTCGAAGAGGTTGTTGCTCAGGTCGATGTGCTCGGCCGAGGTCATATACCCCAGCTCGACGGCTGAAAGGTGGTTGTAACTGAGGTCAAGATACTTGATGTTGTCGAAATCCTTGTAGCCGAAGGTCTCCAGCTCGTTGTGGCTCAGGTCGAGATAAGTCACAACACGCGTTTCGTGCAGAGTGAGGTCCGAGATGAAGTTGTTACTGAGGTTAACGACATTGAGGCGGGTCTTTTCATAGGCGCCGTTGACCGGGGCAAGCGAGATTTCATGGAATTTATTGCCGCTCAGGTCGAGGGCGCGCAGGTTCTTGTTATTTTCAAGCTCGATCGTGTAGAGACCGCAGTTGGCAAGGGTGAGATATTCCAGGTCACCGGCGGCGCTTACATCGCAGCTGTAAATGTTGACATCCTTGACCTCGAGAGCCGTGAGTTTCTCGCCCTCGGGAAGCTGTATACGCACATATCCGTAAGCCGCCATCGGCGCCTTCACGTTGGGCTCGGCGGGGAGTGTTTCACTTGTGGCGGTAAATTCGCGCATGACGCCGTCACCAAATTCAACCATGAACTTG
Organism: uncultured Bacteroides sp.; assembly: GCA_964454365.1. Classification (GTDB taxonomy): domain Bacteria; phylum Bacteroidota; class Bacteroidia; order Bacteroidales; family Muribaculaceae; genus CAG-873. Next base: position 7,363 of record CAYVTB010000018.1, read on the forward strand.
CGGGGATTGGTAGCCGAGGCACCTGCCAGGCCGATACCCATCGACAGGACGTCGCCCTGATTAAGTTCGCTGATGAAGTAGGCGGCACATGAAGGCTTGCCGTAGTTCTCGGCGTTCTTGACCATGAATTTTTCTGTCGTGAGGCGCTGTTCGGGGAAGGCCGAGTTGCCGAATGATACATATATCGAGTCGCCATATTCCTTAAGAAGAGTCACTTTCCCGTTCTCATATTTATAGTAGGAATTGTCGAGCAGGGTAGGCTGGGACTCGCCGACCTGCCATGTATAGAGGACAGCGTCGGTCGTCGTGCCTTCGCGGAGTACCTTTGCGCTGAAATCGAGCTCGGTACCGACGAGGTAGCAGCGCTCGGTCTTCATCGGGCGCTGCTCGTAGCGGTAGTCCAGGAACGTATTTCGCGGTAACGGAAGGGTAGTGAAGTCGAAGTTGTTGAACTTGATGACGAGGTTATAGATATCGGGACAGTTGTCGAGGTTAATCTCGGTCAGGTAGTTGTACGACAGATAGAGGTCGATCAGAGCGGGGTTATTGGAGACATCGATGGAGGTGAAGTCGTTGCCCGATGCAAACAGTACCTGCAGCAGCGGGTTGTGGCTCAGGTCGATGCTCTTGAGCTTGATATCGCTGTTGACGGTAGAGCTGTTGTGAGAGCAATAGAACTGCGTGAGGTTGGGGTTCTTGCTCAGGTCGATATCGGTGATGCGGGTATCCTCGATATTCAGCACCTGCAGATAGGGATTCTGTGTCACGTCGAGTTCCTCAATCTGGGTGAGGTCGATCGAGAGGCTCATGAGCTTGGGACAGCCCGAGGGAGTGATCTTGCGCAGGTTGCGGGCGGCATAGCCGTCAAATGACAGCAGGTTGGGATATGTCGCGATGTCAAAATCGGGAGAAATCCAGTCGACCATATCAAGCTGTAGAATCATCAGGTCGGGATGATTGTCGCCGACAATCAGAGGTGTTTGCGGCGAGAAGGTGTTGTCGCCGAGATACACGGCAGCGAGCTTGGTATAGGGCGAGAGGTCGAGCGACTTGAGCTCGTTGTGCTGAAGATCAAGGATTTCGAGGTTGTAACATTCCCCGAGGTCGATCGAGGTCAGGTAACAGCCCTCGGCGTCAAAGTAATCGATCAGCATCGGATCTGCATAGATCGTGACAGTGCTCTCTGCATTGACCTGGCACACAATGGATGTTCCTGAAATCGCCTGTGTTTCCGGGTTCCACACGGCCGGTGCAATTTCATACTCTACCGGGCCGTAGCCGCAGTCAACATCGATGTAGGTGGTTTCTGTGGTACCGATGTTGAAATGAAAATAGTAGGACTCTCCCGGCTCCTTGTTGATATTGGTCTTGAAAGTGATCGCAACCGGGTCGGCCGCCATCGCTGCAAGGCCTACAAGAGCGGTAGCCAGCGTGATGAACAATTTTTTCATGTTACTATGTTAATTATTTTACTATGACGCGACGCGACATCGTGTCGTTGACATTGATTATATAAATTCCTGAAGAGATTCCCGAGAGGTCGAGCGAGAGTTCATCGCCGGCGACGCTTTCGCGTGCCACGAGAGTTCCGGCCGTGTTGTAGACCGAGACTTTGAGGCCCGCTGCACCGCCCAGGAAGATTTCAAAGTGACGGTTGTCACTTGTGGAGACCATCAGGGCGTCGCTGCCGTCGGCTTCAATACCGGGAAGAGACGAGCGGCGGATTACTTCCTTAAGGCCCGCATAGGCGTCAAACTTGCCGGCACCCCACTGCACGGGATTTCCGGCCTCGACCTCGGCGTCACGCACCGAGGTTGCGTTGATGATATCCTTTACCTCGGCGATGGTGAGGGTGGGGTCGGCTTCGAGCCACAGGGCAATGCTGCCGGCAACGTAGGGAGTTGACATCGACGTGCCCATCGCGGGACACCAGTAGTTGACGCGGTTGTCCTCGTCGACGCGGGCACAGAGGGCGTTGAGTCCCACCATGTTTTCCTTATCGTTTACATAATACTGGCTGCACGAGGAAACGATTACCGCGCCGGGACCGCAGACATGGGGCAGCGACCGGCCGTCGCTCAGGCGACCGTAGCTCGAGAAGGGGCTGATCTTGCCCTCGGTGAACTGGCCGCGGAAATTGTAGGTGTAGCCGTCGAGACCGCCATAGGTGTCGCCGGTGTTGTAGGAACCTACCACGAGAATATCGTTGGCACAGGCCATGTCGGAAATACTCATGTCGGGCGTGCCGGTGTCCCAGCCTTCGATGCCATAAGAATCCAGCACCGTGTAGAAGCCGTCGCAGAAGCACTCGATGTGCTGCCCGGGCTGGCCGGTGACGATAAAGCCGAGAAGATAGTTGCCGTTGTCGGTCTTGTCCTTGGTGTAATAGTCCATCAGCGCCATATACATGCCCGTAGCGTCGTCGATATCCCAGCCCACACCGACATAGCCCTGGAAGGCATTGGTGAAAGCCGAAGATACGATGTCGTTGTCATATTCTGCGAAATCGCTTGAGCAATAGTACTGAGCGGCGCCCTGGAGCTGTCCGTCGGTGACAGGCATGCGGTAGGACACGCGGTCGCGTGATTTATTGTAGATGACAGCCTGCATTTCAAAGGGGCTGTCGCTGTACATATAGACCTGGCCGGCGCGTGTTCCGGCGACGGCGGTCGGCAGGATGAAGCTCTTGGCTTCAAGATTGTTTTCATCAAGATCTTTTACAAGTGACAGGGGCACGTCTCCCTCATTGCCTGATGAAACGACGATAATCGCTTCGCGGGCAGCGAGATCAAGGAACTGGCTCATTGTCGACTTGGAGGAGTGGACGCCCGTGTTGCTGCCCAGCGACAGAGAGATCACGCAGGGCTCCTGCTTGTAATAGGCATAGTCGAGGATGCGGTCGATGCCCTCGGCTATGAGGCGGTCGTAGAGGTCGCCGCAGACGGCTGCCAGATGGGCTTCCGTCGCTACGCCGTAATAGGGATTGGCCACGGTCTTCACCGGGGCGAGCTGGGTGTTTTCGATGACAGCCGCCTGCACGTCGCCGCGATAGCCGCCCGCAAGGATGCCCAGGGTGTGGGTGCCATGGAATGTCGAGGCGTCGTCGGTAGTGAACATCGGCACATGGTCGGCGTCATATTCGACGCCCATCCAGCCGTCGGGCTGCGAGTAGTCGACATAGACGTGACCGAGGTATTCGATGCGTGAGCGACCGTTTTCGTCGCGGAAATTGATGTGGTTGGGGTCAAGACCGCCGTCAACGACGGCAGCAACGACACCCTTGCCGGTGAAAGGCTGGTCGAGCTGAAGACCCTCATGGATGGCGCTCACGCCGCCCGAAGGACGGGCGCGGTCGAGGCGGGGTGCTTTCAGTCGTGAAATCTCGAGACGCGAGACGGCGGGAAGCGATGACACGCGCTCAAGGTCGTCGGTTGCGACAGATGCCAGCGCGATGTTGCCTCTGACAGTCGAGACAGCCACGCCCTCGGCGCGGAGATCGTCGGCGTCGGCGCCGTCGGCAAGAACGATAAATACGAGTGTGCTGCCTGCGGGGGCTACTGCGCCCTTGGCAGGAGCATGCATGGCCTGGCGGGAGGCTGTCGCGTTGCTGCGGAGCAGCATGCGGTCGGCCAGACTGAGGCGTCCCTCGGCTATGCCGGCGATTCCCGCCGTGAGCATTAGAGTGATAAGCAGTTTTTTCATTGTGGTAAGAAAGGAGATAGTGATTGGTATTCAAGTTTCGCCGGTTTTAGCGAATGGCCTGTTCTAAATTGAAGAAAGCGGTCTGCGGCACGATTGCCGCAGACTGCCTTCATTATTGGTTACTAAGGATAGTAGCTTGATTATTTAACTACAACCTTCACGCCACCGCGGATGTAAAGACCGGCGGGGAGGGTAGAGGTGCTTTCGCCAACCTTGATACCCTGGAGGTTATAGATTGTGTTGTCGCCCTCGTTGTCAACGGTTACGTCGTTGATGCCCGACTTGGAAGTAAGCTTCATGTCGAGAGTGGTGGCTTCGGTGATTTCTACAGTGTAAGCTCCGGCCTCGTCGGGACGATAGATGAAGTTGTTAACATAAAGTTCACACTCTGTCGTTTCGTTGGGAGCGATGACAACCTGTGTGCCTGCAAAGCAGGTGAAGCCCTTCTGCCAGTCGGCAACTACGTCAATGAGGTCGCGGGTAAAGGTTACTTCGCCCTCGCCTTCGCAATTTACGGTAACGGGACATTCAACGGGTACGTTCTTCAGGAAGCACTTCACAACGTCGCCATTGTTGATGTTGAGGTTCCAGTATGTGCCGCCTTCGTACATCGGGGGAACGAGTTCGCCGTTGAGGTAGGTCTGGCCCATGGGAGCGCCGGCAAAGCTCAGTTCGAAGGGATTGAACGACTCGGTGAAGGGAATCAGGTTGTATCCGGCTTCAATATCGTAGTCGTCGCGGCGCGAGTTGGTCAGTCGGAAGTAGTACATTGCAGCTGTGGGATCGTCAACATAGAATACGAAATCCTGATCGAGGACAAATGCTTTGGTCTCGAAGTAGAGTTCCATGCCTTCAGTTGCATATACAGAGTTGTTGAAGAGTTCAACGCCGTCGCCGTTGAGAACTTTGACGATCTCATAGCCGCTGTTGGCAACCCATGAAAGGACGTTGGCGTTCTCAGGTACTTCTACCTTGTTGCGGCCTTCGACGAGATTCACGCGGTAATCCTCAACACCGTAGTAGCCGGCGTAGAGCTTGATTGCCTCGGGGTGGTCGATGGTGACATAAGCGGTGATGTTGCCGAAGGCGTGAGCCTTGATCTCAACGGTGTTTTCAGCTGCGGTCGGAGTAAAGTTAACGGTGCCGTAGAAGTAGGTGAGATCCTGGGAAACGCCGTTGATAACGACTTCTTCAACCTTGTATTTCTGAGTGTCGAGGATCAGCGAAACGTTGTCACCGACCTGGCAGTCGATAGGCTTGCCGTCCCATGCTACAGAATTCTCATAATTGAGGCTGACGCTCTTCAAGAGGCCGGGGTTAGCTTCTTCATCATAGACCACGTTGATAACGGCGGGCATGTCGGGATATGTGTTGATGACATTGATGTTGCAGCCGGGAGTCAGGGGAATTGTCATGGTCCACAGGTCGCTCTGATCGAGAGCCACGCCGTCGAGCTCAACTCTGTAGATGGGCTTGCTGGCATAGGTGCTCAGGTAAAGTTCTGTTTCAACCTCGCTGTTGAATTTGTATTCGTGAGTACCTTCAAACAGTTCGATCGACGAAGAAGTGCCGCCGAGCATGGCGAGCAGGTTGGTGGTATTGTCGATAGTCATGCTGAAAGAGGCATCGCGGCTTGCGTCCAGATTGATAGTCTTGACGGTGAAGGCCTTGCCGTTCCACTGGTCCTTGTCATAGATGCTGACGTACCACACACCGCTGTAAACGCTCTGTACGGTGCCGTTCTGATCGGTGATCGATGCAAAGGCGTAGCCTGACTTTACGGTAATCTGATAGGACTCATACATTGAGGCGGTGAAGGTGTTTACACCGTCATGTACTTCATAGGGCTGGTCGTAATTGTAGGTGACAGTGACGGCCGAAGCATCGTCAAAGTCAATGGTAAAGGTCACATCCTGGGCCTGTACACCACATATACCCAGCAGCGTAGCTACAATAAATGAGTATAATTTTTTCATGTAAGGATGGGAAATAAAACTGTAATTAAAGTAAAAAATGATGTTTCTGAAGCTTTTTCGCTGCAAAGTAACACATATTTTGCATCCTGTGCAAGAAATTTCAACAATTTTTAGCTTTTGCATGATAGATTTTTAGTTTTTATTAGGAAACGGGCCGATTCTGTCAATTTCTCCGCGCCCCGGAGGATTGATGACAGTGGCATGAGGCGATTCTTGCAATTTTTTGCTACCTTTGCCGCTGAATTGAACTATAGACTGCTCGATATGCAACTTAAATCCGTACTTTTCGATCTCGACGGCGTGCTGGTTGATTCCGAAGGCATCTACACCGATTTCTGGAATGAAATCGACAGCATCTATCCGACCGGCATCGATGGCTTTGCCATGAAAATCAAGGGCTCCACTCTCCCTACAATCCTAAATACATATTTCCCGGTAGAGACCCATGCCGATATCCTCAAGCGGCTCGAACGTCAGGAGCACGAGATGGAGTATCGCCTTTTTCCCGGGGTCGAGCGCCTGCTCGCCGCCCTGCGCGAGGCCGGCGTGAAAGTTGCGATCGTAACCTCGAGCAACCGTCCCAAGATGGATCATCTCTTCCGTTGCATCCCCCTGTTCAATGAATATGTCGACACTCTTGTCACTGACGAGGACGTTACAGAGTCCAAGCCGTCGCCCCAGGGCTATTTGATAGGAGCATCGCGCCTCAGCAGTGACCCCGGTAGTTGTGTCGTGGTTGAGGACTCCCTTGCCGGTCTTCGTGCGGGCCGTGCGTCGGGTGCCAAGGTAGTCGGTCTCACCACCACCAATCCCCGTGAAGCAGTCGAGCCGCTCGCTGACTTAGTCCTTCCCGACGCCTCCTACATCACCCTCGACCTCCTGCACTCCCTTTTTGACTGACATGCCCCGATGCGTCCGGAATATCGCGAAAGTATGTTCCATAACATTTAAAAAATCTTAAGAAAGATTTGCTCTTTACGTTGATTTACCTTAACTTTGCAATTCAAAAATAAGCCGATAATGGGTTTTTCAGTATATATAAAAGACAAATTCACCGATAAGCTCTGCCATAACACTTTGGTGGACAAGTTCATGGCAGCTCCGAGCCCCCGATGGCTTGTATATGGAGTCGACCTTCTGGTAGTGGCTTTCAGTTGCTTTATAACATATTTCTTCAACCCCGACAATTCCATTGTTTTTGCCTGGTGGAACGAGGCCTTGTGCCGCACTGCGGTGGTTTTCGCCGTATATGCCGCCCTGATGCCCCTTGTCCACACCTACCGCTACATTGTGCGTCTATCGGTGGTTGAGGATATGTATCGTGTTGCTATCCTTGTTGTTACAGCCTCGATTATACTTGTTTCTTTGTCGGGCGTCTGCTACCTGTTCACAGCGAAGCCCTTTTTCAATATCTGGAACGTATTTGTAATAGGCCTGCTCACGTTTACTATTCTCGTGTTCCTGCGCCTTGCAATCAAGTATATTTATCGACAGCTCAACGGCATTGAGAACAAGCGCAAGCGTGTGATCGCCCTCGGCTCGTCGGTCACTTCATTTGCTTTCGCAACGCAGCTCAACAACGAGGCCGACAGCGATTACAAGGTCGTTGCCTTGCTCACCCTTTCGCCCGAAGTATCAGT
>CAYVTB010000018.1:14780-21760 GCA_964454365.1 uncultured Bacteroides sp.
CGCGATATCCGCATCGAGGACCTTCTCGGTCGCGATGTGATCCACGCCGATACTGCCGAGGTTGAAGCCGTCCTGCGCGGCCAGACGGTCATGATTACCGGCGCCGCCGGCTCGATCGGCAGCGAGATCGTCAACCAGGTGTCGGCTATGAAAGTCAGCGAGGTTGTCCTGCTTGATCAGGCCGAGACACCGATGCACGAGCTGCAGCTCGCGATGGAGCAGAACCACCCCGACGTCAAGATTCACATGTTCATCGCCGACGTTGCCAACAAGTCTCGTCTCGAGCAGGCGTTCAAGCTCTACAAGCCCCGCTATATCTTCCACGCAGCCGCTTACAAGCATGTCCCGATGATGGAACGCAATCCGTCAGAAGCTGTGCTCACCAACGTCCTAGGTACCAAGAATCTCGCCGATCTCGCTGTAGAATACGGCGTTGAGAAATTTGTGATGATTTCCACCGACAAGGCTGTGAACCCCACCAATGTGATGGGTGCTTCGAAACGAATAGCCGAAATCTACGTCCAGTCGCTGTTCTATCACCTGATGAAGCGTAACCGCGACGGTCGCACAACCTCGTTCATCACGACGCGCTTCGGCAACGTGCTCGGCTCCAACGGCTCGGTCATTCCCCTGTTCCGTCGCCAGATTGCCCAGGGCGGCCCCGTCACCGTGACCCACCGCGACATCATCCGCTACTTCATGACCATCCCCGAAGCCTGCTCGCTCGTCCTCCAGGCCGGAACGATGGGCAAGGGCGGCGAGATATTTATCTTTGACATGGGAAGCCCCGTCAAGATATACGATCTTGCGACACGCATGATTTCACTCTCCGGTCTCAGACCCGGCGAAGATATCGAGATCGTAGAAACCGGTCTGCGCCCCGGCGAGAAACTCTACGAGGAACTTCTCAACCAGAAGGAGATGACCATGGCAACCCGCAACAACAAGATTATGATCGCCAAGGTGCGTGTCTATGACTACGAGGATGTCGAGGGTCACATCGAGGCATTGTGTCGCTTCATGGAAGCAGGCAATCCTCATGATATCGTTGCTGAAATGAAGCGTATCGTGCCCGAGTACAAGTCCAAAAATTCGGCTTGGGAAAGTATCGATCAGGAAATCAAGACCGACGAGGTCATTCACGAAATTTCTTTTAAATGAAAAAAACTCTTTTCTTAGCGCTCGCGGTGCTCTTTATAGCAGTCATGCCCGCGCGCGCTTTCAATCCCCTTGAAGCTGTCAAGGGTGTAGTTAATAATGTAACCGCCTCCGATAAGTTTGAAGTTTCTTCACTGGAAGGAACTTGGAAATATTCTGCCCCCGCTATTTCATTCAAGAGCGACAACGCCCTTAACAAGGCAGGCGGCGCAGCTGCTTCAGCTGCTGTCGAGAGCAAGATTGCACCTTACTACAAGACTCTGGGCCTCGAGACGGCCGAGATGACCTTTGACGCCGAGGGCAACTTCACTATCAAGCTCAAGATGATTACGCTCACCGGCACCGTCTCCAAGGACGGCGACGACGGCAAGCTCACCTTCAATTTCAAGGCCAGCGGCAAATTTAATCTTGGCAAAGTCGCTGCCTTTGCAACTAAGAGTGCACTTGGCGAGCTGACGCTCACCTTCGATGCTTCGCGCATCATGTCTGTCATCTCCAAGGTCGCTTCCGTTGCTGGCAACTCTACCCTCAATACTCTTTCGGGTGTTCTCAACAGCTACGACGGCATCTATGCCGGCGCCCGCTTCACCAAGAGCAAGTAACAACCGGCGCGGCGCCTCGTTCTTTCTATGACAGGCTCAGTGTTTCATGCTCTGGCCCGGCGCCTGAAGGCCGCGCGTACCCGCTACGGCACCTTCATCTTCCGCTTCTCTCACGCCATCAGTATCGGCGCGGGTATCCTCAACGTGGCATCGCTGATTTCGGCGGTGCTTTGTCTTGTTGTCCTGGTCGTAATAGGCGGCTATGAACATTCAGCTGCCGATCTTGCCCGCCTCACAGGGTTGCTCCATCTCTTCCAGGGTATCTTCATCGCCGACATCCTCTACAATCTCGTCCTGCGGCTGCGCGCCACGTTGCGCTCGGGTCGCCTGGTGATGCTGATCGTTGACGGAGCGATGTTGCTTACTCTCATACCCCTGCTTTACCCGCGGCCGGCTGCTCCCTGGATACCCTGGCTCGCCGATTTCTTCTACAGCCGCTATTTTGTCTATCTGGTTTTATGCGGCTACTCGATCGTGGAAGTCTCCTATGGATTGATGTCAGTGACGCGGCGGCGCACCAATCCTTCTCTGCTCCTGTCGTGCAGCTTCCTCTTCTTCATTCTTGCGGGGTCCTTCGTGCTGATGCTCCCCCGATTCACAGTCGCGCCCATCAGCTACATGGATTCGCTTTTCGTCGCTACCAGTGCCGTGTGCATCACCGGCCTGACGCCGGTTGATATCGCCGCTACGTTTACACCCGCGGGTTATATTGTCCTTTGTGTGCTCTTTCAGGTGGGCGCTCTCGGGGTTTTGACCTTTACCTGTTTCTTTGCCATTTTCTTCAGTGGCGCCACCTCGGTCTACAATCAGTTGCTTGTCCGCGACATGATATATTCCAAAACCATGAACGCCCTTGTTCCGACCTTGCTGTATATCATGACGTTTACCCTCGCCATCGAAGCGGCGGGAGCGGTCGCCGTTTATTTCACGGCGCCCCCCGAGCTGTTTGCCGACAATGGTGACAGGATAATGTTTGCCGTGTTCCATGCCATGTCCTCCTTCTGCAACGTCGGTTTCAGCTGCCTGCCTGATGGCATGGCCAATCCGGCTCTGATGACGGCATCACAGTCGGTATATTCCGTGACCTCGGTGCTCGTGATTGCCGGCGGTATAGGCTTCCCCATCCTTGTAAACCTCAAAGATATAATTGTACTGAAGTTCAAAAATCTGTGGCATCGCCTGCGCCACATGCCCGTGGAGCGGCGCGTGCATGTCTATGATCTGAATACCAAACTCGTGCTCGCGACATATTTCGGAATACTTGCCTTTGCCTCGGTTGCTTTCTTCTTTCTCGAGTATGACAACACGTTGCGGGGCATGACCCTGTGGCAGAAAGTCGTGCAGTCGGTTTTCAACTCCCTTGTTCCCCGCAGTGCCGGCTTCTCTTCAGTCAACCCGGCTCAGTTCCTGCCGATTACTCTGCTGCTTGTAGTAGTTCAGATGTGGATAGGCGGTGGCTCCCAGTCGCTTGCGGGCGGTATCAAGGTCAACACCGTGGCAGCTGTCTGGCTCAACATGCGCTCTATCCTGCGCGGTGGCTCGCGCCCCTGGGCCTACGGTCGCTCGATTTCCGTCGGAACTATACGCCGTGCCAACAGTGTCGTCCTCCTCTCGGTGGTCTCCTTCATCATCCTGGCGGCTATATTATTATTGTGTGAGCCGGCGATGAGTCCTCGGGCCCTTCTTTTCGAGGCTGTCTCGGCTCTGTTTACGGTGGGCTCCTCTCTTGGCGTCACCCCGTCGCTGAGCTATGTCTCGAAGGTAGCCGTGTGTGTGGCGATGTTTGTAGGCCGCGTAGGCATCATTTCCCTGCTCACAGGTCTTATCCGTCCCGGCAAGGACATCTCGGAGCACCTGCCCCGGGAAAATCTGATTATAAACTAACAATCTGTATACAATGCGCTTTCTTATCATCGGACTCGGCATTTACGGCGCCAATCTTGCCCGCGACCTTGTGGCACAGGGCCATGAGGTAATCGGCGCTGACTCGTCGCGCTCTGTCGTCGACGATATCAAGGACTATATCACCACGGCCTATATCATCGATTCTACCGAGGAATCGGCTCTCGGCGTTCTGCCGCTGCGCAATGTCGATGTCGTCATCGTGGCTATCGGTGAAAACTTCGGCGCGTCGGTCAAGACGGTGGCTTTGCTCAAGAAGAGCGGCGTCAAGACAATCTTTGCCCGCGCCATCGACCCGCTCCACGAGTCGATTCTGCGCAGTTTCGAGGTCTCGAGGATCCTTAAACCCGAGCAGCGCGCTGCCGGGGATCTTACCCATGAGCTCGCGCTCGGCTCGCGTGTAGTTTCTCTCGCCGTCACCGACGAAAGCATGGTCGTCAAATTCACCGCTCCGGCATTCTTTGTCGGCCGTGAATATTCGGACATTAACCTCGAGGACGATTTCAAATTGAAACTGGTGACCGTGTCACGCCCGGTTGAGAAAACCAATGCCCTGGGCATGACCCAGAAACAGCCGACCGTCCTCGAAGACTACAGCGCGGAGCGCGTCGCTGCCGATGACGTCTGGGTTGTCTTCGGCACTTCCCGGGCTTTCAATAGCCTCTATCGACGCCTCGACGAGCATTGATCATTCTTTCCCGGAAGCCGAGAGCATCCCGAGGAAAGTATCCTCGTCGATGACAGGCACGCCCAGCTTCGTGGCCTTTTCCAGCTTGGCGGGGCCCATGTTCTCGCCCGCAAGGACAAAGTCGGTCTTGCTCGAGATCGACCCGGCGTTGCGGCCGCCGTTCTGCTCAATCATCGCCTTGTATTCATCGCGCGAGTGGTGGGCGAATACGCCGCTGATAACAATCGTCTTACCGGCAAGAATATCACTCGCCGGCCCGGCGGCGTCCTTTTTGGCCGCCAGTTGAACACCCGCCTCACGCAGCCTCTCGATCGCCGCCCTGTTCTCGGGTCGCGCAAAATACTCAATAATGCTGCTCGCTATGCGCGGGCCTACATCCTCTATCGCTTCCAGACGCTCTGCCGGCAACGACATCAACGTGTCTATATCGCCGACCGACCGCGCTATTTTCCTTGCGGTCGTCTCGCCTACAAAGGGGATTGACAGAGCGTAAACGACGCGCTCGAAGGGCACCTGCTTGCTCGCTTCGATGCCGGCGATCACGCGCTCCGCGCTCTTCTGAGCAAATCCTTCTATCTTCAGCAGATCCTCGGCCTTAAGGTCATAGAGGTCGCTGAAGTTGGTGACCAATCCGCTTTCATAGAGAGCGGCCGCCGTTTCCTCGCCGATGCCGTCGATATTCATCATCCTGCGGCCCACGAAGTGCTCGATACGACCGATAATCTGCGGCGGACAACCATACTTGTTGGGGCACACCTGCGCAGCCTCGCCCTCGATTCTGACAAGCTGAGTGCCGCAGGCCGGGCAGTGGCTCACGAATCTGACGGCCTCGGCCCCGGGCTCGCGTGCCGACGTGTCGACCCCGGTGATTTTTGGGATGATTTCACCGCCCTTCTCCACATACAGCATGTCGTGTTCATGGATTCCGAGAGTCTTCATTATATCTTCATTGTGCAGCGAGGCTCGCTTCACTATTGTTCCGGACAACAACACCGGCTCCAGGTTGGCTACCGGCGTGATGATTCCCATGCGCCCTACATCGAACGATACGAAACGCAGGCGTGTCAACGCCCGCTCGGCCGGGAATTTATATGCCACGGCCCATCTCGGCGACTTGGCCGTAAATCCCAGGTTGAGCTGCTGCTGCAAGGAATCGACCTTGAAAACCAGGCCGTCAGTCGCTACGGGCAGCTTGCGGCGTTCCGTGTCCCAGTATTTAATATAATCGTCGACTTCCTCCAGGCTTTCGAGACGCTTCATGGCCGCCGACACCTTGAATCCCCAGCTGCGGGCAGCCATCATGTTTTCGTAGTGGCTGGAGTAGGGGAGATTCTCACCTAACAAATAATAAAAATAGGCATCCAGCCCGCGGCGCGACACCTCGGCCGGGTTAAGCAGCTTCAGCGTGCCGGCAGCCGCATTGCGCGGATTGGCAAAGAGCGGTTCCTCGTTGAAGGCCCTCTCGGCGTTGATGCGCTCAAACGACTCGTAGGGCAACACGATTTCTCCGCGGATTTCAAAGAATTTGGGCCAGCCCTCGCCCTGCAGCTGCAGCGGTATCGAGCGGATAGTCTTGACATTGTCGGTCACCACGTCGCCCTTCTCGCCGTCGCCGCGGGTGACGGCCCTCAGGAGGCGCCCGTTCTGATAGATGAGCGAAATGCCCGTCCCGTCAAATTTCAGCTCGCCGTCGATAGTCACATGGTGGCCCGGCAGGGCATCGTGAATGCGCGACACCCAGCTGTCAACGTCGTCCATTGAATAAGTGTTGGCCAGCGAAAGCATCGGATATATATGTGGCTCCTGCTTGAATCCGTCGCTGAGGTCCGAGCCCACCCGTCGCGTCGGCGACAGAGGATCTTCAAGCTCGGGATGCTCTTTTTCAAGGGCCTCGAGCTCCTTCATCATCATGTCGTATTCATAGTCGCTCACCGTCGGTGAGTTCTCGACATAGTAGCTGTGGTTGTGGGCGTTAAGTTGACGGCGCAACTCTTCTACACGCTCCCGGGCATCGTTCATGGGTTGTTGGTGTTTTGGTTTTGTGGCAAAGTTAAGAAATATGGCGCTATTCTACAAACAATATCGGGCCACCGCGTGTTGTAGTATATGAATATTGATTATAACCCATAAAACATAAAATACAATGGCAACAAAAAGTATCAAAGGCACTAAGACTGAACAGAACATCGTCACCGCCTATCTCGCCGAATCATCGGCATACACCCGTTATACCTATTATGCTCAGCAGGCCGACAAGGAAGATTATTACCCCATCGGTCAGATTTTCCGCGAAACCGCCGACAATGAGCTCCACCACAGCAAGGTATTCTTCAAGATGCTTCAGGGTGGCAAGGTAACTGTCCCTATGGCAGCTGATTCGGGTGTCATTGGTACTACTGCCGAGAACCTTGCGACAGCAGCAGCCGAGGAAGAATCTGAAGGCGTCGATCTGTACACCAATGCAGCCAAGGTTGCTGATGAAGAAGGTTTCCCCGAAATCGCCGAGCACTTCCGTGCTATCGCAACTATCGAGAACCGTCACCGTGATCGTTTCCTCCATTTCCTCCAGCAGGTTAAGGACGGCACAGTGTGGAAACGCGACCACGCAATCGTTTGGCGTTGCCTCGTGT